>NZ_CAXTBM010000112.1:0-10458 GCF_964242765.1 uncultured Hymenobacter sp. | reverse complement strand
CTGTTAGATATGCCAGTAGTATTACCTATCGACGTTTCAGACGAAGACTTGCTAGATGCTGTACGTTTGTGGATTCATTTGTTGGAAGCAGAACGCTATGAAGAGGCTCTAGAATATACCTATCAGGATCCTTATTATGAGTGGACACCTGAACTAATACGAGATGTTATTTATGGCTACGGATTTCCAGAATATGAGGGAGAGCCAGAAATATATAAGGTAACTTCAATGGAAGAAGCCGTAGGAACTAATGGCAATCCATACGCGGAAGTAGAATTTCATATGCCCCGAAAGCATAGAACAGAAGATGCATTGATAGTAGGGGAGATATGGTTTAGTCTTCCCTTAAACGGGAAATGGAGTGATGTAACAGCTACGTTCAATGTGCTATACATGCCATACTGTGTTTCTCTTGAGTTACAGGAAATTCACATTTTTTGACCAGACAAGACAAAAGCGGACATATAATCTGTTTTAGGCTTCTTCAAATACCCGTTCCCACTGTAACTGCAAGCCCGGTAACGTGTGTACTGGCATGTCGCCGGGGGCAAAGTAGGTGCCGCGTGCTTGGTAGCGGCCGTTTTCCAGCACGTAGGCGGCAATGCTTTTTTCGCCGGGAAACACTATCCAATATTCTGTCACGCCGCTTTCTTCGTAGAGGTCGAATTTCTCTTTTGTATCGTAAGCCGCTGTGCTCGGCGAAAGGATTTCAATAATCCAGTCAGGAGAGCCGAGACAGCCTTTATCGTCTAGTTTTGTAGGGTCGCAGACTACGCAGATGTCTGGCTGCACGACAGTGGTAATCTGTGCATCACCGTTAGGGCCTGCGGTGGTTAGACGTACATCGAAAGGAGCATGGTAGACCTTACAAGGCTGGCTAAGGAGATGAGCATAGACAGAACCGAAGAAGTAGCCTGAAATTTCTTGATGGACGCGGCGGGGCGCCGGGCTCATGCGGCGAACCTTACCTTTTATCAGCTCCACAAGTTCATCAAACTGCCACGTCAGATAATCAGCGTAGGAATACGTTTTGCTGACATCGAGTTGAGAAAAGCTGGTGATAGGAGGCATGGTACAAATGAAATTCGGTGGTTAGTAAAGATACGGGGGCAGCCTATATTCGTCGGAAAATCAAACCCCTCATGCCCCCAACAATCCTCATTGCGCCCGGCTTGGGCAATTCTGGCTCCGAGCATTGGCAAACCCACTGGGAACAGCACTACGGCTATCGGCGCGTAGAACAGCACAATTGGGACCAGCCTGTTTGCACTGATTGGGTGCAGACACTTGATGCGGCGGTAGCAGCGGCCGGTTCGGGTGTAGTACTGGTAGGGCACAGCTTGGCTTGTGCTACCATCGCGCATTGGGCGGCTACCACCCAACATGCCATAGCCGGCGCCTTGCTGGTGGCTCCCGCCGATGTCGACCAACCCGACTTTCCGCCGGAAGTCACCGGTTTCCGGCCCATGCCACTGGCGCGGCTGCCGTTTCCGAGTATCGTGGTAGCCAGTACGAATGATGAGTACGTGACGCTGGCGCGGGCACAGCAGTTTGCCGAGGCATGGGGCAGCCGGCTGGTGAATGTAGGCGCGCTGAGTCACATTAATTCTGAAGCTGACTTAGGTTTATGGCCGGAAGGGCATAAGCTGCTGATGGATTTGGTGGCATCTCTTCGCGCATAGAAGAAGCAGGAAAGCCACCAAACCAATTCAGGATGTAGCTGAGAAATCCACAATACGTCATGCTGAGCGCAGCCGGATGCATAGTCGAAGCATCTCGCGTGCTGAGGTTGTGGTGCTAATTCAACGACGCAAGCGAGATGCTTCGGCTGCGCTCAGCATGACGTTCTGTTATGAATGTAAGTGCCCCGCCCCAACCTTTTAGCTAGAGCGCACTTGCCCATTACCGCGGACTAACCACTTATAGCTGGTTAGTTCCTCCAGGCCCATGGGGCCGCGGGCATGAAGCTTCTGGGTGCTGATGCCGATTTCGGCGCCAAGGCCAAACTGCCCCCCATCGGTGAAGGCGGTGGAGGCGTTGGCGTACACGGCGGCGGCATCGACGGTGTTCAGGAACTGCTCGATCTGGGCGGCGTCTTCCGAAATTATGGCTTCGCTGTGCTTGGAGCTGTGAGTGGCAATATGGGCTAGGGCTTCGTCGAGGTTGGCTACTGTCTTAATGGCCATTTTCAACGACAGAAACTCGGTGCCGAAGTGTTCGGGCGCGGCTGGTTGGAGGAGCTGGTTGGGGTAGAGGCCGCGCAGAGCGGCGTAGGCGGGCTCATCGGCGTAGATGGTCACGCCGGCTTGCGCTAGGGGCGCGGCTAGCGCAGGCAAATCAATGAGGCGGGCTTCGTGGAGCAGCAGGCAATCCAGAGAGTTGCAGACGCTTACACGGCGGGTTTTGGCATTGGCGACGATGGCGCGTCCTTTGGCGAGGTCGGCGGTTTCGTCGAAGTAGGTGTGCACGATGCCCGCGCCGGTTTCGATGACGGGTACTTTGGCATTCTGGCGCACGTACTCAATCAACTGCTGACTGCCGCGCGGAATCAGCACGTCCACGTAACCGACGGCTTGAAGCAGGGCCTCGGTGGCTTGGCGGTCGGGGGGGAGCAGGGTGGCGCAGTAGGGGAGCAGGTCGTGCCGGCAGAGGACCTCGTGAATTACCGAGATGATGGCTTGGTTGGAGAAACTGGCGTCGGAGCCGCCTTTGAGTAGGCAGGCGTTGCCGGTTTTCAAGCACAGCGCTACCACGTCGAAGGTTACGTTGGGGCGGGCTTCGTAGATGATGCCCACTACGCCGAGCGGCACCCGGATTTTGGAAATGTGCAGGCCGTTGGGCAACTCCTGTTCCAGCAGCACCTTGCCTAGCGGCGAAGGCAGGGCCGCCACGCTTTCTATGTCCCGGGCAATGCTTTCGAGGCGCGCGGCGGTGAGTTGCAGCCGGTCGTAGCGCGGGTCGTCGGGCGCCATGCGGGCCAGATCTTTCTCGTTTTCGCTAAGCAAGAACGGCGTCTGTGCCACGGCGGTGGCAGCGAGGTCGAGCAGGAGCGCATTCACCTTAGCAGGCGCGAGCAAGCCGAGGTTACGACTAGCTACTTGGGTGGCTTGGAAGCTGGCTTGTAAGTCCATGACGGAGAGGGTGTAGCGCGAAGCCTGGGCTTCGCGTTTCGTTGGATGATGTACCACCAACTTTCAGTTGGTGACTCGTTGAACAACCAGCGCGTTCCCGTGGCAACGGCATCGTGCAACAGGGCACCAACTGAAAGTTGGTGGTACACCAGGCTAGCTGATTTCCGCGCTCAGAAACAGATAATCGTAGTGTACCAGCGGCTTCTGGTGTTGCAGGCCGAGGCGTTCCAGGGCCTTGTCGGAGCCGTATTCGGCTATGCCTAAGCCGACGGGCTTACTTGCTTCGTCGAGCAGCCGAATGATGTCGCCTTTCTCGAAAGTGCCGATGATACCGAGTATGCCCACGGGCAGCAGGCTAGTGGCTTTGCCGGGGGCAGTGAGGGCGGCTTTAGCCCCCGCGTTTATCTGCACGGCGCCTTTGGCGGCGGTTTCGGCGTGAGCCAGCCACTTCTTTTTGCGCGAGGCGGTTTTTTTGGGAATGAACTTGGTGTTCACTACTTCCTCGCTCAGAATGCGGGGCAGGATGTTCTCGGTTTTGCCGTTGGCAATATGCACCGCAATGCCCAATTGCGCCACTTTGTGGGCCATGTGGCACTTGGTAATCATGCCGCCGCGCCCGAACTGAGAGCGTTGCGTAGTGACGAAACCGGAAAAGCTGGTCGTGGTGGGCTCGATTACCGGAATCAGCTGTGCGCCGGGTGCCTTCGGGTCGCCGTCGAAGATACCGTCTACGTTGCTCAAAATCAGCAGTGCGTCAGCGTCCAGCATCGACGCGACGAGGCCGGCCAGCTCGTCGTTGTCGGTGAACATCAGCTCCGTGACGGAAATAACATCGTTTTCATTGACCACCGGGATGATGTTGTTTTGGAGCAGCGCCCGGAAGCAGTTTTGCATGTGCAGGTAGTGTTGCCGGTCTCGAAAGTCCTCTTTCGTCACCAGTACCTGCGCGCAGACCAGTTCGTGGGCCCGAAACAGCTCGGCGTACGTGGTCAGCAGTTTCACCTGGCCCACCGCGGCCAGCAACTGGCGGCTGCTCACGGCATCGGCTTTCTCGGAAACGGAGACCAAGCTCCGTCCCGCCGCCACCGCCCCCGACGACACCACAATCACTTCCTTGCCAACTTTTTTGAGGCTGGCAATCTGGTCCACTAAGTGCTGAATGCGGGCTGTATCGGGCAAGCCATCTTCTTGCGTGAGGACGTTGGAGCCGATCTTAACGACAATTCTTTGGTACGAAAGTGCCATGCTGCATAAGGTTTCTGCGCCGTTAAGGTAGGAGAGAATTGAATGACCACATCGGCCTTTTCCTCGTTTACAGCTTATGCCTCCTCTTAAAAGCACCGTGTGCGGACTACTGTTTGCCTTACTAGGCGTTGCGGCCTGTGAGCAAAGCAACTCGCAGCGAGGGGCCTCTTCCTCCCGATCTACCTCTTCCCAACCCAACCAACCTATGGGTGCCGATCAAAACCAACTATATGCCGATGTAGAGTTTCTGACTTCGCTGCAACCAGCCCGTCACTACCGCAATCTTGCCTCGCTCAATGCCGCCGCCGATTATATTAAGGCCACGTTTGAGAAGCTAGAAGACGGCCATGTGGAAGAGCAAACCTTCAAGGCCGACGGCCGGCAATACCGCAACATCATCTTGTGGTTTGGCCCGCCGGATGCGCCTCGCCTAGTAATAGGCGCCCACTACGACGTGTGCGGCGACCAGCCCGGCGCCGACGACAACGCCAGTGCCGTGGCCGGACTCCTGGAAACGGCCCGGCTGCTGCAAAGCCTCGGCTCCAACTCCAAATACCGCGTCGAGCTGGTGGCGTACCCCAACGAGGAACCGCCCTACTTCGCCACCGAGCACATGGGCAGCGCCGTCCATGCCAAGTCGCTGCACGATGCGAAGGTACCGGTGCGGGCCATGCTCTGCTACGAGATGATCGGCTATTTCCGCGACGAGCCCGGCTCCCAACGGTTCCCGAACGAGCAGATAGCTGCGCTCTATCCCAACACCGGCAATTTCATTACGGTAGTAGGCCGCACGGGCCAGGAAAGCTTCACGCAGCGCGTGCAGGAACTCATGAAAACCAAGGCCGACCTCGACGTGCAGCGCATCAACCTGCCTATCGAAATGGGCCTAGCTGGTCTTTCCGACCACCGCAACTACTGGAAGTACGGCTACGAGGCCCTCATGATCAACGACACGTCCTTCCTGCGCAACCCCAACTACCACCTCCCCTCCGACACCATCGACACGCTGGATTTCAAGCGAATGGCCGAGGTAGTAAACGGCGTGTACGCGGCAATTATGGGCTTGTGAGGGACCTTACCCCTAGCCCTTCGCCGCTTGATGCGCGGAATATAAGAGAGGGGGACTAGTTCTAGTTTCTAGCTCTAGAAAACTAGCAGGTAGTTCACTTTGGGGCCAGGACAGGAGTGGTGATGGTAGTGGAACACCCCGCATCTGTCATCCTGAGCGAAGTGAAGGACCTTCTCACGCTAGAACAGCAGGCGCAACAATGACTCGTTCGGCGGGCAGAAGGTCCTTCGCACGCTCAGGATGACAGACGATTGGATGATTCTTCTAGTATTTGGTTGCTGTACCCCTCTCTCAAATAAGGAAGGAACTGATATTTTAGCTTCTAGGCTAAAAACCAGTTCCCTCCTTTTTATCGTTCAAGAACTGAGGATTAACCCTCGCCGAACAACGCTACTCCACTTCCTCTGGCTCGGTAGCTGCCGGCGCAAAACGGTCCTTGAAGCGGGCATACAGCGCATTCATAGCGAGCAGCAACAGCCCCATTAGAATGAAGACGATGGCGCGGGTGATGGTGTTGCTCTGGCTTAGGTCATAGCCTATCAGCCGCACGAAGCAGATGGCCATTCCAATCAACGAGGCATAGCGCAGGTCTTGGCGGCGCAGCAGCAGGCTACTGATAAAAGCGGCCATGACTTCGAGTATCAGCAGTACCGTTAGCACGGACCGGTCGAAGGACTGGACCAGCAGCAGCATGAGCGCCACGAAGGCCGGGTACAGCAGCAAGGGCACCAGTATTGGTAGGGTGAGTTGCCCGAGCTTGGCCAGGGGCACCAGCCACGGCGGCCAATAGGCTTCTTCGGCGGCTAGTGGCGGCTGGTTGAAGGCCACGGCAGCGTACACGAACAGCAGGACTACGGTAGCAGCCGTGGCGAGCCAGTGAGCCGTCAGGAGTTGGCCGGGCGCAATATCGGTGAGGGCTACGTAGCTGCTCCAGAGTACGGCGGCTCCAAAGAAAAACACGCCGTATACCTGCACCCGGCGCAGTCGGTGGGGGAGTTGGCGGGCACCCAATGTCAGGGCAAAGGCCACTACTATCCACAGCAGCGCCTCCCATTGCAGCTGCACTTCCCGCCACAGCGTGAAAGCGGCAAAGAGCAGTGTCAGCTCGGGAAGCAGGGGCTGCAAGTAGCGCGTGGAACGGTACACTGGCGCGGTGGCAGGCAGGCGCTGCCACGCCAAACCAGCCAAGACCAGCAGCAATGCGGCGGCAGTGAAGCGGCGAGCCGGCAAGCCGAGCAACAGGTCAGTAGAGGAAGTGGCCAGTAAACTCAGGTGCCCAAGCAGCGCCAGCGTGAGCAGGCTATAGGTGAGGTGCAGCAGGAACCGGTCGGGGTGGCCGTGTTGCGTTAAGGCTTCAGTGGTGGTCAGCCGTTGACGCACCTCGTTAGCTGCCACCGCCGCTGCGGCTGCCAGTAGCGCCCATAGCAGGACAGGCACGGCCTCAGTGCGCGGCGCGAAGGCCACCCAAACGGCGAGCGCTGCGTGCAGCCCGAGCAGATATAGCCACGGCCAGCGTACGTGCTGCTGGCGGCCTTCCCACCACGAGCAGAACAGCCCCGCCCCGGACAAGGCCAGCATTGGCAAGAGGTAGCCTAGCACCGATACGGGTTGGAAGGTTTGCTGAACCGGGAGGACCTCACTCCATTGCAAGCCTTGGTAGCCGACGGTTAGGAACAGCAAGCCCAACCACAAGCCTGGTATTGTAGCGTAACGCCGGAGCACCAGTAACGTCCCACCCAAGCCAGCTATAGCCCAACCCGCCCAGGTATGCTCGTATAGCAAGCCGCTTGCTGCTAGCAACAAAAGTCCTGTCTGCATGCCAAGCAAGCGTAAACTATACAGTGGGTTATAGGAAACCGGTACTGCATCAAACACAGGGGCATCGCGGCGGTGCAACAGCGCCTGCGTGCCAGCAGTAGCCAGCGCCGCGCCAGCCAGCAGCAAAGCCCGCAACGAGTCGGAGAGCAAAGCGGGGCTGGTGCGGTACACGAACGGAGCCAGCGCCACGGCTAGTACCAACGAAGCATAACCTAGAACGCGGTAGAGCAGCCATTCCTGGTGCCAAGCCAGCAGCAGCGTGAGTACCAGGGTTTCCAGATAGAGTAGTGTGAGCGTGGCGGGCCAGGAAAGGCCGGCTTCGTGCAAGCCCAAAATGGCTACCGCCAGCAGCAACTGGCCTAGCAGTAGATGCAGCGGCCGGAACCAGCCGGGGCTACCGCGCATCCACCACGCCAGCCCAAACAGCCCGCCCGCCGTGGCGGCTAAACCACCAACTAAGGCGGCCACGGGTGGCGTATCAATTCCAAACAACGCTTGCGTGAGCAACAAGCCGCCACCTACGTAAAACAAGCCCGTTAGCACCCGAAGGCCAACGTGCAGGATCCGGTCGTTGGGTTCGAAGAGCAACGCGGCAAACTGTGGCAAGCGCACCGCCAAGTGCAAAGCCAGGGAACTACCGAAAGCGGCCAGCAGCAAAAGCAGCGCGTTGCGGTGCAGCTCGAGCCCCGACAAATGCGCAACCAGCGTGGTAGAGGCCAGCAGCAGCCAGCCGCCGCTAAACACGGTAGCCACCAGCAAAGCGCGGTAGGTCGGTGGTTCGTTGGTTCGGCCAAACAGGCCCGCCAAGAGCAGGCTCTCCAGGTACAGTACCACCGCCACGGCTGGCCACACGAGGCCCGCCTTGTGCAGCCCCAAAATAGCCACTACCAACAGCGCCTGCCCGCACAACAAATGCATGGTTCGGAACCAGCCTTTAGTGGAACGCAGCCACCACGCGACGCCAAAAAGCGCACCTGCTGCAACGGTAGCACCACTCACTAGCCCTGCTACCGGCGGATTCGGCACGCCGAAAAAGGCTTGTACCAGCAAGGCGGCGCCACCCAAATACAACGCGCCCACCATTCCGCCGAAGCCGCGGTACAGCTCGTGCCCGCTTGGTTCGTCTGCCTCCTCGTTGAGTAGCGCTTGGCGTTGCACAAGCTGGAAGTAGCCGGCTCCGAGTAAGCCCGCCAGCAACAGCAAACCGGCGTTGCGGTGCAACTCGGTAGGCGTGTAAGAAGTGATTTGCGCAATGTTTAGCACCAACAGCCCTACGCTCGCCAGCAAAGCGCCCGCCGAGGCCACCTGAAACACCACCACTTCCCGCTCGCGGGCCATAATGAAGGCAACCAGCAAGGTTTCGAGCAGCATAAACAGCAGCACGAGCGTACCCGTAGCGTGCCAGCCCTGCAACGAGAAGGCCGTGAATAAAGCCAGAATCAGCGAGATGATGCTGTCGGTGCGGAACAGCCACCGGATGCCAAGCTGGCGCGCCTGCCGGGCCACCCAAAACGTGAGGAGCGCGCCCAAACCTAGCGGTACGGTTTTCCAGGGCGAGCCGGTGCTGTACTGGTAGAGATTGATGCCCAGGCAAGTCCAGTTCAGGATATGGGCCGCGAACAGCAAGGCATCGAAACGCACACTGGCGTACACCTTCCGGTATTGCACTACGGCCGCCGCTATTCCCACCAGTAACACCAAACCCATGGCGCCGAGCCGCAGGAAGTTGGAGGGCGGGCCATCAGCTACCAGTGAATAGTGCCAGTATTGATGAAACACGAAAAAGCTGACGATGCTAAGCAGTAACTGATAGCGCCAACGCTGGCGGTAGGTAATAGCGATGCTGAAAGCCGTGACGCCCGCCGCGGCCGCCAGGGTGAGCAAGGTGTGCGGAAGCACCGCCAACGCCACCAAACTCAGCACCCCGTGCAGCGTCGCCACCGATTCTCGGCTGGCGTCCCAGGCTAACCACAGGTTGGCGGCCACGCCTACTAGTAGTAAGAGGTAACTAAACGGCGGATCAACCCATTGCAAACCCGGTACGCTCACCGCCCCCACGCAGGCAAACAGAAACACCGCCGCCGCACTACTTTGCAGCCACACATGCAGTTGCGCGGCAAAGGGCTTCGGCCGCAGGTAATAATGCAGCCCCAGCAGCGCCGCCGCGAAAGAGGTAATCATGCCGAAGCGCATTGGCGCACTCACGCGCAGGGCCGTGTACACCCCCAGGAAGCCAATGCCCATCACGAGAACCACGGCACCCAAAATACCGGTCCAGTTGTCGAGGAGGAGTTGTTCGGCCCGGTCCCACCAGGTAGGGCCGGTTGGCGCAACGGCCACGGGAGTTGGAATTGGCCGTGGAGTAGGGCGGAGCACTGGTGCTGGCGCTGGCCGAACGGGTGCGGGCGTTACGGCTGGAGTGGCCGTTTGAGGAACGGGCGTAGATGGCGCCTGAACCGGCTTTTCAACCGGCCGGGGCGTGGGCGGCGGAGTAGCTGCATCAGCGGCAGTTGGCGCTACGGGTGACGCTGGTGCTATGGGCGCAATTTCTGCGGGAGCTTTAATAGGGGCCGGCGTGGGCTCGGCAGCTACTGATGCGGGTGGCGCTGTGGTTGGCGGAGTAGCCGCTGGTAATGGGGGAGTGATGGCCGCGGCAGGTGCCGCCGACTTATACCATTCCAATGCCGGAGGAGGTGGCGCCACGGTTAGGGCCGGAACCGGGACTGGAGGCGGTGGTGCCGCTGGAGCCACCTCTTGCGGTGGTTGAGGGCGGAGCCGTTGCAACTCCTGGCGCAAACGCTCGACGGTCACTGATAAAGCCAGGTGCTCGTCTTCGCGCTTTTGCAGTCGAGAGGTCAACTCCCGCACGCGCTTGGTGCAATCCTGATACAGCAGGGCGCCCACAACGGCGACCAGCATCAGCAGGCTGATTTCCATACAAGTAATGGTTAAGGATAATACACAAACTGGCCGCCGTCAAGCAACCGACAATAGCGCGGACCAAGCGCGGCCGGTAACGATAGAAGCCGCTGCCAGTAGTCCGCAATAGCATAGGGACCGGAACATACAAAATAGTCTTTGTATAATGATTAAGTAAATGACAAAATTTTACACATTTTTTTATGATAACCCCTTTTAGCAGTCCTGAAGCCACATTTCACGCTTAGGGTTAGTTACCTTGCTGCGCCTCACTGC
>NZ_CAXTBM010000111.1:0-10572 GCF_964242765.1 uncultured Hymenobacter sp. | reverse complement strand
AACAACAAACAACTAAATAAAATGTAAAAACAGTCCCGCTGGCTTTTTCGCTGTTGCACAAGTCGCTAGACGTATTCTGATCTGAACCAGGAGTGCTGCAATAGTCATGAGCGTTTGGCAAAACGCCATTACATCAATAAATAATGATTGGTAGCTTGTAGCTATTTCTAGCTCCGTTGTAACGAGAATCCTCGGTACTATTTCCCGCTTATCGGCCAGTAGCCCCCGCCAAAACGGAGTAGCGAAGAGGAAACCGATAGCATAGCTTCATTAAAGGGAAAGTCGGTTGGCGTTACCCTCGGAGGAAGCTACCTCAGAAAGCTGCTGAAAACAGGTCTTTGAGGTACTTATTGGCCCGCTCGGAGGGATATTCCGCCATCCGCAGCATATTCTGCCGGGCCGGGGCGCGGTCTTCGTTGATGGTCCTATAGCTAAGGCCCACGACATGTGAGCAGAGCTCGGCGGCCACTAGCAGGCATTCTTGCCGCACCAGCAGGCACACGTAGCCAGCGTTGTGGCCGGGCGAGAGGAGAACTTCGAAGTCCCTTGCGAAGGGCCGCACGTCGCCGCGCTGCTGCCGCTGATCTACGGGGACGGGCTCGTAGGAGGAGCCCGCGTACTTGATAAAGAACAGGTCCACTAGGAAGTTGACCAGCCTGAGCGTGCGGCGCGTGCCGGGCCGCACGCTTAGGCCCTGAGTGAGCAGGGGCGCGTCGAGGACGTGGACACACGTGCGCACCAACGTGCGCCGACGCACATCGGCCCCGCTGCCGCCGTGGTCGATGTGGTAGACACCTTGACGGACGAGGTCTTGAAGGCATACTTGAACCATCCTAACGACCAGTTGAATGGGACGAGAATTCTAGCCTAGCATAGTCCACTTTGAGTGGGCTTTTTTCAATCGGCTTTAGCCAGAACCAACAAATTCCGTTCGTTTCAAACCTATGGACTGGAAGTTTATAGTCGTTTGGTAGACAAGTGTTTTAAGCAAGATGATCGGATTTGAACTAGCTAGTTTGCGTGCTAAAAGGCGTGGTTGCTAGCATGAAAACACTTATACGCTAGTTGTTTGCGGTGCTGACAGGCTTACCCCCTACGCGTCCTAGGTGGGTATTGTGGAAACCAGTAGCATACTTCAGCCCATAGCCTAGCAGCCGGTCGAAGGCACTGTGAAACAGCAGCACCGTGCCGGCGAGCAGCAGTACGGGCTGGCCGAGCCACCAGCCGCCGATTCCAACTGCTATGGCCAGGGCTTTGTGGTGGGCGATGTTGTAGCACACGGCCCCCACGCGCGGCCCTGCTAAGTAGCCGATCATGCTTAGGTCCGGCAGCAGAAAGGTGGCGGGTAGCACCCACCAGGCATAAGGCAGGTGGGCGAAAACGAGCAGGGCTAGGAGCACTTCGGCAAGTTCTTCGAGTTGGAGCAGCAGTTTCATGGGGCAGCAACAAATGAGGGGGTGAAAAAGAATACCCAAAAGTGCGGCTCCCCGTCGCTGGCCGACGATAACAAAGGCTAAGAAAAATTCTTGTGTGGCTCAGTGCTCCCGCGCCACCCGCGCCCGAATGCGGCTCAGCGAGACGGGTGTGACGCCCAAGTAATTGGCCACTAAGTGCTGCGGAATGCGCTCGAGGATCTTGGTTTTGCCACTGGTTAACAGCGCTCGGTAGCGTTCTTCCGGAGAGAGCAGTAGGTGCTCGACTAAACGCGCATCAGTGCCCAGCAGATGATATTCGGCCAGCAGGCGGCCGAAACGCTCATAAACGGGCCGCTCGTCGTAGAGGTGGCGCAACACGGCATAGTTGAAGACGACTAGCTCCGTGTCCACCAGGGCCTGAATACTGAGTTGACTGGCTTGACCGGTTAGGCAGCCAGCGTAGTCCGCTAATAAATGGTTTTCAAAAAAGAAGTACGTGGTGCGTTCTTCCCCATCCGGGCGGGGGTAGTAGAGGCGACAGGTGCCGCGGAGCAGCAATGCAAGTTCGGCCAGGTAGCCACCAGCTTGGATGAAATGCTGCCCGCGGGCGAGGTGACGTACTCGCAGGGCCTGAGCCAGCGGGTGCCAGTCGGCGTCGGTGAGTTCGGGAATAAAGCGGTGGAGGTAGGCGCGCAACGGGTGCATGGGCAAAAAACAGCAGCGTGATAGTTCAGCAACCCGGCTAAACTACCATCCAAGGCACTGCACCGAGCATAAATGAAAACAAATACTTTTCAAGGCTTCTCTGAGACGTCCTCGTGGCTGTTGCCGAACTTTGTGTACTGCATATAGAAGCGACTTAGGGCTGTTTTAACTGCCCGCTATTTTTGCTTTACCTAGCTTTTATCGCACTGTTGGGACGGTAACCTGCTTCTAGTTTAGCTATAAGGCGGGCTCTGCAACTACCACAAGCGTTTGTAAAATGGAAGCCTCCAAAACAGGGTAGTGGTTACTGGTAGGGCATCTGTGACGCTTGTGTAATTCATTCAGGCGTATGTCCTTTTGCCCCACGAAAGGTCTGGTTACTGGGAGTATCTAATTTTTATCAAAGAGGATGTTCGCTTCCCTAATGGTCCAGGTCTGCGGTTCCTCTCGTCGGGCCCAGCCGTGAATAGTCACCGGGGCGTGTTCACTTTTAATTATATAGAAAAGGGAGGGAGTCCATCGGTAGAGCATCCCTATTGAAGCAATATTCTTCTGCAGAGATGTCGCCCGTCTGCGCTAGAACGCGTTTAGAACACTTCATTTCGCTAAACAGCTTCAGGCAGAAAAGCCGGCGTTTGACTCTGTATGTAGCAATTAGAGTACACCGATGAAAAGGCTATGCAAGCTTTCTGCGCCAGTCAGCCTACTACACCAATCTTCCTAGCAAAGCGTAATTACTGCTGGCCTATGAGAGCAGCCGACCCGTGGTTACCCACGTATTTTAGCTCGTAATGAAGCGGGTGTTACCTTACTTCAACTGGTTCTGCAAACGCGCCAAATCAGGTTGCATCTTAATTTTGATCTGGTCGAGGCACTGCCGCACCGCCTGCAGATAGACGACCCGGCCCGGTTCGGTATAGTTGGTGGCGCTAAACAGACCCCACACCGCCTTGGCTTCGCCCTCGGCCCGATAGGTGGCTACGAGTCGCCGCTGGCTGTCGAGCACATCGAGTTGGGTGGAAACCGTGGTTCTCCACGCCGAGAGGGGCATACCGACTACATTGGGGATGAAAAGCGTCAGCCCAGATACCAGCGGCCAAGCAGAACCACGGGTCTGGATGGGGGTGACTTTAAGTTCGAGGAAGCCTCTTTTATCACCGTACGGCGCTGTTATGGCTTCCCGAGTCTCCCGCTCAAACAAAGTGGCCACATCGCGGGAACGAGTCGTTACCACGCTCTCACCGGGCACAATCACCACCGTTAATTCTACCTCATCCCGAACGCGGTCCTCCATGGCCGGCAGCTTTGGGCTAAGGACGACCGCAGTAGGGTTTAGCAAGTTAGGATCGAACGATTTACAGCTTGCACAAAAGAGCAAGGCGATTAGGCTGACAGAGCGGAGCACGTGTGGCATAGAGGTGGAAGTTGATGGCTACTAACCAAGAGGAAGGCGCGTTGGCCTCTTCCTGCTCGTTGCCGCGTACCTCATGGCCGACGAGCAGGATAAAAAGCCGGGGCTTTTTATCCTGCTCGTAAGGGAGAGTACCGGATGCGGGAAGGGGGACAACACAAGGAGAGAGCCAAGTGTCAAAAGGTTGTAGTAGGACACCTCTCAGGAGACGATTTCTTTAAGTGGGTGCTTCGGCACACAGCCTACACTACCTCGCCTCTGCGGTCAGTAGATTAGATTTTTCGATACCCTGTCTACCCTATCGCAAGAGTAGGGTAGACAGGGTATCGAGTTTTCCTCCTAACGTAATGTTTTTATAAGCAGAATCTCGGAACAGTTCTGCAATACAAGTACCGATTAGCAGACGTTGCTATAATACACGAGCAGAAAAGCTTTACTCCACGTAATTCGACGTATTGGACCGTCTGTCTATCTACGACGAGCCAGCCATAGTAGCTGCCCTAAAGGAGCCAGGGAATAACTACAGTTATTCCCATAACCCTCTATTGCGCTGTCGATACACAAGGCGGACAGAAAATGCTTAGTAAGCAAGGTTCACATAACGGCTGGTTATACTGAAATAAGAAGGAACTCCCCATAGCCTTCAAGCATAACCCTAACCCCAATTCTTGAAAAGCAGGGCAGCTTTCTCAAGCCGGTTGAGCAAGCGGTACAGTGCCAGCGCCTACTCAAAGTCGAGGGCCCGATGCATAGGCTGCTGGAGGCCCTGCCACGCGGCCGCGTACTGCCGCCGCGTGTTGCCCAGGAATAAGACTCTACCCTTGCTGGTCTATACCCTCCGAGGAAGTGCCTGTAGTTTAATCGGATGGCTACGATCAACAGCTATTTCAGCGATGGGCACCGCCTGGGCTACCTACCCCTGCGTAGTAAGGCTCAAAAACCAATTAGAATATAGAATATTCCGTATGAATGCGAGTACAAATTGGTATTTTCCTGTTCTCCCTTTCCTCGACCTGCCCGTAAGAATATGCTCTACCGGTAGTTGCCTCTCTGCGCCCCTTCTTGGGGAATCGCCTCGGCCTTCTGTCTTATTCGCCTCCGCAGGTTCACTCCTCCTCGGAGCAGGCAGAAGAACTTCTTGTGTTGGGGGAGCCCTGCGGGTTCACCCCCTGCCTTTTTTTATCTCACCTCAATCTTCCTGGTCTATGTTAGCTGTGAACTTTCGTGGGACCTTTCCGCATCCGAGCGGACCGCAACCGGCCCGAACCCGAGATTAAACATTCCTACGATGCCATTGTGCGGGTGACCCGCTCTTTGATTTGCGGCTCGGACCTGCACCTCTACCATGGCTTGGTCCCCGACACCCGCGTGGGCATGACCTTCGGCCATGAATTCACCGGCGTGGTGGAATCCGTCGGGTCGGGCGTACAAAAGCTAAAAGTGGGCGACCATGTGCTGGTGCCCTTTAACATTGCCTGCGGGAGCTGCCCGTTTTGTAAGCAGGAACTCTACGGCAACTGCCACGAATCCAACCCGGAAGCGACGGCGGTCGGGGGCTTCTTTGGCTATGCCCGTATTGCCGGGGCTACGACGGCGGACAGGCCGAATACGTGCGCGTTCCCTATGCCGATGTGAGCCCGACCATAATTCCGGAAGGGATGGACATTGAAGATGCTGTCATGCTGACCGATGTGACCCCCACGGGCTACCAGGCGGCCAAACAGGGGGGCATTCAGAAAGGCGATACCGTGGTCGTGTTTGGGGCCGGACCCGTCGGGATTATGGCTGCCCGCTGCGCCTGGCTGTTTGGCGCCGGGCGCGTCATCATCATTGATCATTTGGACTACCGGCTGGAGTTCGCCAAACAGTACGCCTACTGCGAAGCCTACAACTTCAGGGAGCTGGCGCAGCGAGATGCTGTAGGGGTTTTTGCGGCCGTAGGTGTTGTAAAGCGAGAACACCCACTCGCCCTGCCAGCGGCGGCCGGCGTTGCGCTCCTGCTGCCAGGTGGCCGCGAGGTCGAGGCGGTGGTAAGCGGGTACGCGGTAGTTGTTGCGCCGGTCGCCGGTGACGTAGGGCACCACCAGGCCCTGGTACTCGTAGCGGCTGTCGGGCATCGTG
The DNA here is from genome assembly GCF_964242765.1 of uncultured Hymenobacter sp. Lineage (NCBI taxonomy): Bacteria > Pseudomonadati > Bacteroidota > Cytophagia > Cytophagales > Hymenobacteraceae > Hymenobacter > uncultured Hymenobacter sp. The sequence continues at coordinate 4,920 of NZ_CAXTBM010000111.1, read as the reverse complement.
GTGGCAATGCCGGTGCCATAGTTGAACGTACATGACAGGGTCAGTCGCGGCGACACCGCGTACAGGCCCACCACCGACAGATTGTGCGGCTTATCGTACTTAGTCACGTACCAGTCGTTGTTATTGATGCCGTTGATTTGCCGCTCTGAGCGGCTGAGTGTGTAGCTCACCCAGTCGGTAAGCGGACCGGTGTTTTTTTCAGGTAAAACTCGGCCCCGTAGGCCCGTCCCCGGCCGTAAAGCAGGTCGGCTTCGAGGCGGTCGTTGAGCAGCAAATCGGCCTCGTTGATATAATCAATCTGGTTGTTCATCGTTTTGCCGTACACTTCCACGCTGGCCTCGTAGGCATTATCCCGGAAGTTGCGGAAATAGCCCACAGCCAGCTGGTCGGCGTGCTCGGCCTTGATGTTGTTGGTGCTCGGCGTCCACACGTCGAGGGGCGAGGAGGCGGTGGTGTTGGAAATCAGGTGCAGGTTCTGCACCGTGCGGTTGTAGCTGGCTTTCAGCGAACTGGTCTGATTGAGCGTGTAGCGCAGGGAGGCCCGCGGCTCCAGGTTCACGTATTCCGCTATTTCCCGGTTCCGACCGTACGCTTGCTCCTCAACCACGGTTTTCTGCTGTCCGTCGGGGCCGGCGTAGGTGGTGGCCGTGCCTGGCCCGAGGTAATCGAACACGCTCAGCCGCAACCCCACCTGCCCGGCCAGGCGCTCGGTCAGCTTCTGCTCGTGGTCCACGTAGGCGGCGTACTCGGCGGCAGTTTGGTTGGGCAACTCCCGCGAGCGGAAGATGGATTTCGCGTTGGTGGGCTGCGCCCGGCCAGGCTTCACGGTATAGGCCGTGCCGCTCAACCCGAAGGTGAGGGTGCTATTGGCGTGACGCCGGTACACGAAATCTACCTTACCGGTGCGGTTGAGAATACCCGAGTTCCAGTCGAAGCCGTCGGTACCAGTGGGCACGTTCAGGTGGTAGTCGTAGCGGCTCACCAAGTCCGTCAGGTTGGCCGAAAGCCGGTCGTTGAAGGTGTGCTGCCAGCGCACGGAACCCAACGTGTTGCCAAAATCGGTGCGAAACTGCGTGCCGAAGTTGAACACGTCGCGCCCTAGGTAGCCCGAGAGAAACAGGCCGTCGCGCGGCCCCAGCGTGAAGCTGGCCTTGGCCGTGAGGTCGTAGAAGTAAGCCACGTTGTCGGCCTGGTCGGGCACGAGCTGCAGAAACAAGTCGGCGTAGGAGCGCCGGCTGGCCACGACAAACGAACTTTTGCCCTTCTGAATCGGCCCTTCCAGGGCTAGGCGGGAGGAGATGGTGCCGAGGCCGCCCGTGACCCCGAACTTCTCGGTGCTGCCGTTTTTTAGCCGCACGTCCAGCAAGCTCGACAGCCGCCCGCCGTATTGGGCCGGGATGCCGCCCTTCACCAGCTTCACGTCTGACACGGCGTCGGGGTTGAACACCGAGAACAGCCCAAACAGGTGCGAGCCGCTCATTACGGGCGCGTCGTCGAGCAGAATTAGGTTCTGGTCGATGCCGCCGCCACGCACGTTGAAGCCGGCCGCGCCCTCGCCCACGGTGCTCACGCCCGGCAGTAGCAGGATGGTCCGAATCACATCGACCTCGCCCAGCAGCGCCGGCACCAGCTTGATGGTTTTCATGTCGAGCCGGGTGGTGCCCATCTCGGTGCTTTGCACGTTGTCTTCGGGCTGGCGGCCCCGCACCACCACTTCGCCAATCTGGTTGGCCTGGGGCTGAAGCGGCACGGTGGCCGTGCGGTTGGTGGTCAGCGTGAGGAGTTGCTCGGTGGGCGCGTAGCCGATATAGGTGAGAAAGTAAAGGTGTGGGTGCCGCGCGGCACGGCCAGCGCGTAGTAGCCCCGCTCGTCGGCCGTGGCCCCCACGCCCAGGCTCCGCACGAACACGGTGGCCCCGATGAGGGCTTCGCCGGTGGCCGCGTCGCGCAGGTAGCCACTGAGCGTGACGGGGGCCGCCGGGCGGCGGGAGCAGGGTTTGGGCCGCGCTAGGCATCGGGGCAAACAGTACCGCCCACCAGGCCGGTAAGCAGCAACACGAATAGTTTCATAGCGCGAAGTCGGAAAAGTATAGATTGACGGACGGCAGCTTTCGAGGCAGTCGGTGCGCGGGGAAAAAGAATCCTGCAAAGTTTCTAAATCAAGTCAGCTATTAATGATCCATAATGGCCAACTAATAGTCCAAAGCGACTTGTTGCGATTCCCTGGGCATTACCAGTGATTGAGGTAGTTCAGAGGTATAAATCCCCCAGAAAACGCAGAGTGGCCACTATGTCGGCGCCTATCAGCCATTCGGTCCCGGCTAGCAGCCATTTGCTGGCTAGCCCGGCGGCTTGCTGCCGCAGAGCCGGTGGCGGGCCGGTTCGCTGCGAAGCGCAGACTACCTTGGCCCGACGCACGGGCACCGGATAGGCTTGAGGACGCGCCAAGCGGTAGAAGCCGCTAGCCTGGCGCAGTCCGCGCCGGGGAAAGGGGCGACCCGGGCCACCACGACCGGGCCGCGGCAGAAGGGATGGTTCCATAAGCGAAAGGGGTTAGACTGCTGGATAGTGCTGCGCGCCGACGCTCTTGGCGCGGGGCAGCGGAACTACGACAAAGTTTTGCCACCGACTTCGCGTAAAATGGTCTAACTTGACTTGTTAATAGTCGAAAGCGACCCACTTATGACGCTCGAACTCCAGGCCACCCAGGACAACGACTTTCTCACAATGTTGGCCGCCGCCACCGACAGCCCGCTCGAGAATGGGTGCCTGACGTTAGCGGCGGCCCTGGGCACTGGCTACATTCAGGCGCTGGATTTCGGCCCGCGGCTGCACCTGACTATTTACCAGTGCGAGTTGAAAGAGGCAGTGAGGCTCCGCAAAACGGCCTTCACGGCCGGAAAAGGCACCATCATCTTCAGCTTCCGCCACCTCGTTCCGCCCGACGTGGCCACGTCGCGCCCGCTGGCCGCCGCGGCTCCGCGCCCTAGGCCCCTGCCCACCGTGCGGGTTTCCTCGGCCGACATGAACTTTGAGTTCTACTCGCCGGCCAACACGACTATTAACGCCCTGGTGCTGGCCGCCGATGTGGCGCTGTTCGCGGAGCTGTTGCCGCCCACCGAGGTAAAAGGAAGCGTGCAGACGCTGCTTTCCGGCGGGCAGACGTTTCTCTACGAGGAAATTATCTCGCCGACCATGCAGGCAGTAGCCGCGCAGTTGGTGGCGGCCGACGCCCCGGCCGAGCTGCGCCGCTACTACTTGAAAGTGAAGGCCGAGGAACTGATTTATTTGTTTCTGGTCGAGCTGCTCAAGCGCCAGCACGCGCCCGAGTATCCGCTTAGCGTAGCGGACGCCCAGCAGCTCTACCGGGTGCGCGACCAGGTGCTCAAGGACTTGAGCATCCCGCCGAACCTGCCGGCGTTGGCCAGCTTTACCGGCCTCAGCGAGAGCAAAATGAAGCGCCTGTTCAAGCAGGTGTTCGGCACCAGCATTTACTCCTACTATCAAACCGTACGGATGCAGGAGGCGGCCCAACTGCTACAGGAAGGGAGATTTACGGTGTCCGAAGTAGGCAACCAACTGGGCTTTATCAACCTGAGCCACTTCACCCGACTCTTCGAGCGGCATGTGGGCCTCAGGCCCAAGCAGTACAGCCGGAAAATTGGCGTCAGGATTTCCGGCAAAGCAGGCTGAACCCGTCCGTCGCCACGGCATCAGAAAATTCCGGCCCCGCAGGCAACTGGCATAAACTGGCTTTTTTCCTTCAGCAAAACCACGCCGTTTCGTTTAAAAGCTGAGGCGGGCGAGCTGATGAAGCACGGGATGGTGCGCAAAGTAATGTACCCGGTATTGCCCTTGAAAGCGGAGTATTCCCTGACTTCGCAGGGCGAGAGTATGCTCCCGATTATCGATGCCATGGAGTTGTGGGGCACCGCGCACAGCGAGGAATTTTGGGCGCGGTTGGCAGCTCGGTTCTAGCCCCCGTCGTTAGGCATTGCGGTAAGAAGTTGCTCTCAGGGACTGTTATACGTACTCTACCGCCCTTCTTAGCTGGCAGACCGGCGCAGGAAGCCCAGGACTGCTTCCAGCACTTGCGCCGGTTTTTCTTCGAACAGATAGTGCCCGCTGTCTAGAATGCCGACCACTTGGACGTTTTCGGCCACGAGGGACAAACTCATTTGCAGGTAGCTATATGACACGTAGCTCCCGATGCCCAGCACCGGCATGGTGAGGCGCGCATACGTGCTGGCATCGGCAATGTCTTGATCCAGGGCCTGGTACCAGGCATTCGACGCGCGGATGTTTTCGGGCTGGTTGTACACGGCCGCTTACACTTGGCCAGTGGGTGACGGTGGCCAGTCACGCATCCGACTCGCTCGGGGTGGTATACACGACACTATCCGCAGGCGCTGGGGCTAGCCTGGAGCGCTCTAGCGCTTAGTGCAGGACCCAATTGCCCCCGACAAATTGACCGGGCTCCAATGGGTACGGCGCGGGCTGGCCCTGGGCCGACGTCACGGTGACGCCCAGCAATTCAATGAAGATTCGATCCCCCGGTTGATAGACGTGCTGGAAGGGCGTGAGGTCGACCTCTGGCGTGGTCATGGACAAGATCGGCAAGAGGGGGCGTTTAGCCCGTACTAAGGTCAATTGGGCTTCTCGGAAGTGATAGGTAAGCGGCGCGCGACAGTTGGGCGCTTTGGTTAGCGTCAACGTGATGGCGGACACCAAGGGGCTCCCGGCCAGGACCACCGGCTGCTGCTGGTGCAGGGCTTGGAACTGCGGCAGTGGGCACGTCTAGGCACTGGCCCAGGTAGTAGAGAAGACGGCGAGCAAGAGCAGGAATTGTTTCATAAGTCGCTACGCATGAGGTGGTCTAGCTAAGCTGGACACAACTGGGACGTTGTTTGAAGGTGGATTT
>NZ_CAXTBM010000110.1:0-10573 GCF_964242765.1 uncultured Hymenobacter sp. | reverse complement strand
GTTTTCGGCGGCGCTTGAACCCCGTTCTTTGGGCAGACGCAAGGCTAGGAAAGCTTGTTTGAAAGCTTTTTCGGTAGCATATGGAAAAATGCGAACCTCGGGCAGCACCGTGGCATCCTCGCGCAGCTGCACGATTACAGAATAGCTCTGCCGCTGGTAGTCGGGCGGAATAACTACGTATTGGTTGCGGTAGCCTAAGCTCCGAATGATGATACTGTCGCCGGTAAGCACCGGTATCGAGAAGTAGCCGTAGGCGTTGGTGGCAGTACCGCGGCCGGCTTTGGGCACAAATATGGTTGCGCCGGGCACACCGAGCAGGGAATCTCCGGTGGCCACGATGCCCGTGAACTGCACCACGCGCGCCTGGCCTTGAGCCCGGGCGGTTGTCGGGGCTAGTCCGGCTAGCAGCAACAAGCAGATAGCCAGCGAAAAATAAGATCGAACTGCTAGAAACATAGGACGAATTACAGACTACAAGTATACGGGTTCTTTGGGGGTCGCTGCCTGGTTTAGCGTAAATTTGCTACGGCCCACGCCGGGCCGCCTCCCCTGCCATTCGTCTAAAGATGCGCCTCAAACACTTCAGCGTTGCATTTGGCCAGCAACTATTTAAAGCTTTCGGCGACGAAAGCCGAGTGCGCATCCTGCACTTGCTTTGGCGCAACCAGGAAATGTGCATCTCCGATCTAGAACAGGTGCTCGACTTCACCCAAACCAAAACGTCGCGTCAATTACTGTACCTGAAAAATGCCGGCTTGGTGAACTTCCGGCGCCTCGACAATTGGATATTTTACTTTATTGAAGGTGAAGGCACCGCGCTGGTGCAGGAATTGTTAGGCTATATGGAGCGCGACACCCAACTGGTTCGCGACCAACAGATTTATCAAACGCTCTGGTCGAACCGGGAACTAGCTGCGTATAAGCTACAGAACCGCCGCTGGACCGGCCCTCAACAAAATGCTAACTAGTAGCTGAGTCGCTTGGCCCTACCATCTGTTCTACCAACTTCCGGCCCGTTCCGTTCCCAATACCAGTTGCTTACTCCTTGATGTCCGTGATTCATTTGTTTGTTTGTAATGCCCAAAAAACCGAAGTCGGCAAAGACGTAGCGCGGGCGTTGAAGATTGAATTGAAGAAGCAGGCTTTAAAGGCTTTGCTGCGTAAGGGCGAGAAACACAAAACCCGCGTTCAAACTTGCAGCTGCCTCGACCAGTGCAAGCATTGCAAAAAAGGAACTGGCGCGGCGGTAGTAGTTTATCCGGAAGGCATCTGGTACGGCGACGTCAAACCCAAAGATGCCGCCGACATCGTGCGCGAGCATATCGGCGAAAACCACCCTGTCAAGCGTTTGTTGCTAGATGGGTTGTAGGCACAAGCACAAGGGGTTGCGCCGTCGCTTACGTCATCTAAATCTTTACTGATAATTCTGAAATTTGAAACCGTACCGCCACATCTTCTTCGACTTAGACCACACGCTGTGGGACTTCGAAACCAATGCCAACGAAACCCTGCGGCATTTGTATGAGCACCACGATATGGCCCGCTTCGGCGTGTTCACAGTAGACGAGTTTATCCGGGTGTACAGTGACATCAACCATGGTTTGTGGCGGTTGTATCAGAGCAACAAAATCACGCAGCAGCAACTGCGCGCCACCCGTTTCCCGCGCACTTTCGTGAAGCTAGGTTTGCCGGAAACTGCTGCGCCCGCGGGACTTTCCGAACAGTTCACCGATATCTTACCATTGAAGTCGGCGGTGTTTCCCTTCACGTTTGAAGTGCTTGACTACTTGAAACCAAAGTACGCGCTGCACTTGATTACCAACGGCTTCCGCGACATGCAATACACCAAGCTCGATTCGGCAGGCCTCACCAGCTACTTCCAGGAAATCATCACCTCGGAATGCTGCGGCCACCTCAAGCCAGACTCTCGCATCTTTCAGCACGCTCTGGAACGCACTGGCGCCAAAGCCACCGATAGCTTGATGATAGGCGACAACCTGGAGTGCGACGTGCTAGGCGCCCACAACGCCGGCATCGACCAAGTCTACTTCAACCCCGAGAAGCGCCGCCACTTCGCCGAAACCACCTACGAAATAAGCTGCCTGAGTGAGTTGAAATCATTTTTGTAAGGCCACTAGACTATGCTACCGAGCGGTATTCGCCAAAAAGTATGGAATCGTATTGACATGCTTGGGGCACCAATAGCGGCTGAAGCACCTGCCTCTGCACCACACTTACGGCGATGGGTTGGGATTTATTCAGGCACTACATTCTCAATACTTCCTTCCCCGCCCCACAAATACAACGTATATGAGTTTGAATTATTGAAAGCTAAGCTAGCTGCATGGGAAGGCGATGAAGATCTGATAATAACATCTAGTAACAGGCACTACATCAATAGCATTTCTGAACTAGATGCATTGCTTAGCCAACTTGGTGTCGATCCTAAGTTATTTGATGCTCCTTGGCACGTGGATTATCCATTGTAGACCAGCAGTGGGATTATTGGTTTTTTTGGCTTTCGGAATCGGTACTCGAAACTTGCCGTGTTTCGCTCTAATGATACAGTTGATTGGCTTTTCGGGCCGCCGTGGTAGCGGCAAAGACACAGTAGCACACCTCATTCAGCAGTTGCAACCGCAGCGGCAATGGCACATTCGATCCGTAGGAGAACCGATTAAGGCTGTTTGTGCGGCTCTAGCCGGCGAAGATGTAGCACCCTACTTTTCACAACAGGGCAAAACGGAGTTACTCCCTGCTTTTGGTCGTACCCGTGGCGAAATGCTTCAGCAAGTAGGCTTGGCGCTACGCCAATGGGAACCTGCTATTTGGGTACAAGCCTTTTTCTCCCAATTGCCGCCCGACCAGTTTATTCTTATTCCGGATGTACGGTTTCCCAACGAGGCGGACCTTATTCGCAGCCGCGGCGGCCTGATGTTACGCGTAGAAGGCGACCCGCTCCAACAACGCGGCGACGGCACCCGCGACGACAACCATCCGAGCGAAACGGTCTTGGACCACTATCCCAACTTTGCTGCTGTATTACGCAACACCGGTTCCCTCACCGACTTAGAGCAGCAGGTAGAGAAGCTATTAGAAATACTATGGATTAACGTAGGAGCCTCATAGTAGCCATTGTTTGATAATACCAGCTTCTTCAGGCTCTTTAAGAAGCGTGTCTAGAACTTGGTTTCTAGTTTCTGTGAGCCAGCAGCTTCCTATTCCTTGCTACAAAATCGCCATACTCTGTGCTTCCTGAATGCACCCCTAGCAGTCATTCTACGAGAGTTTTTCGAAGTATGCCCTTGCCTAGATATAAGCGTAAAGAGGCATGCAAAATTGTTCCGTGGCTTTGCATAACGTTTCCTTTAAACATGGTCCGTTAGTTGCAGGAAGCATAAACAGACAACATACCACACGCTATAAGTATAAAGTGCCCCTTAATGATTGCGTTCAATGAGTAGCAAAACACAGTATCCTTTAACTGTTTAAGAAAATTTTCACAAAAACTTTTCCCCACTAGCCATGCCCGTCACTGAGTAGGCTAATGGCCTTAGTGAACTAAACAAGATTTAGTTGCTGCGCGATGCACAAAAAACAGTCAAAAATCGTGTTGTTGACCTAGCATATAATATAAATAATATTCATCAAATCTTCATAAACCCTTCAGATATAGCAGGGAAATAGCCATGACAGAAACTACATTATAATTTTTCGAATATTATTGATATTTTTGAATCTAGATGCTTGAAATCTCATAAACAATCTTCTATTTTTAATAAAAAATTATAGTCAATCTCAGAGCCAGAAAATACCTACCGAGACTTCATTTAGCCTTCACCGTCGCCCCCGTCTTCTTAATACCACACTTTCCTACTCTCACACCTATTGTCATGGTATCAACCCTTTTAGCGGGTGACTCTATCACTCGCGTCCGGAAAAAACGTGTTGTTAATATTATTCCACCAACAAAGAAGTCCCTTGTTACAATCGTTATTCCCATTCATAAGGAAGAGCCTTCGGAACTAGAAAAAATTTCGCTGGCCCAGACGCTCGCCGTTCTGCATAAGTATCATATCACCTTTATGGCTCCCACCTGGCTGAACACCGCGTGGTACGATGCTTATTGCCACGGCAAAGCGGAAATCTTTATCGAGCGGTTCGAGTGGAAAGGCTGGCAAGCTTTCGCTGAATTAATGATTGCGCCCAACTTCTATCAGCGCTTTCTGGCCTACGACTATATGCTGATCTGCCACCTCGATGCCTTCGTCTTTCGCGATGAGCTCGAAGAATGGTGCGCCTTAGACCACGACTATATTGGGGCCGTAATCTATAATGAAGGCTACATTCGACCTAAAACCTTCCTGCGTGGTCTCATTGGCTACAACTGCCCCAACTACGTGGGAGCTGGTGGCTTCTGCCTGAAAAAGACAAGCACTTTTTACCGCATCACCTCCCAGCACAAGCGCTACATCGACTTCTTTCTGTGGATGAACAAAAAGCGCAAGCGCATCTTCCTCGACGATCTGTTCGTGTCGATGCACTTTCCCAAGCTCGAATCCAATTTCAGTATTCCTTCTGACTCAGTGGCCCAGCATTTTGGGGCGGACTACAACAACTGGGACGAAGACAAGTTGCCCTTCACCAACCAGGACAACAGCACCTTGCCTTTCGGCGTGCACGCTTGGATTCAGTACCATCCCGAATTCTGGAAGCCTTGCATTCGCCGCTATGGGCATTCCATTTGAAAATTTCAATTAGCTATACGTTAAGAAAGTCGCTTGTTAAAATCTAGTCGGATATTAGGCAACGACTACTACGGATTCATAATAACTTATAAGACTACCCTTAGTAGTTGTAATTAATACACGCAAAGAATATCCTTACTTATAGCCTCATTGTGGCATAGCGGACAGCATAATTAGTGTTGTCCGCTATGCCACAATCATTTGCATACACCCTTGTGTATTTGTTTAAAAGACACTTTGCTCTGTATCCCTATAACAAACAGAAAGCCACCAGTGAATTTCTATGCTTTTAAACAACAGTGGAGATGAAGCACTAACCCGCCTTCCCATTAATGGCAGGGGCTCGTTGCCGCTCGAAAGATGGTGTGCCACCAGTTACCATTCGGGGCCAGCCATTCACGTATTCCAGGCAGTCCAGAAGCATAATGCGGCGGGAGTAACCTTGATCGGCGTCAATTGCATCAAATTTGGGCTCCTGAGGATCAATGGCATGATAGGCTAGCCAGTCCTGCCCGGCCGCGTCTGTTATTACGCAGTTGTGGCCGGGAGCATGCCAATGCTCATTGCCTTCGAGCAGCATGGCGTAGGGATTGTCGAGAGCTTCAGCCAGCGTTTCGAAGGGACCGGTAGCAGCGCGGGCGCGGGCGACGAGCACACCATAGTGAGCGTCATCGCCGCAGCAGTTGTTGCCGGAGTAAAATAAGTAATACCAACCGTCGCGCAGTATCACCCAACTGCCTTCTATGAGTTGGTCGTAGCGTTTGGGGTCACCGGCACCAGCTGGCCGTATCAGGATGTAGGTTTCACTGTTGGCCGCAAAGGAGATTCGGTCTTCGGCTAGTTCGCGCACCATCAACGGTCCAAAGCCGGAACCCCAATACAGCAGGCGCTTGCCAGTGGCCGGATCGTCGAACGCCATAGGGTCGATGTTGAAGAAGCCGGAACCGCAAAGCAATGGCGCTCCAATATCTGTGAAGGGGCCAGCGGGTTCGGCGGCAGTAGCAACGGCTAGGCACAGTCCTACTTCGCCTGCTTCATCGGGCATCGCCGAGTAATACAGGTAGTAACGGCCTTCGTGTTCACTCACATGCGGAGCCCATAGCTTTTGGGTGTTACTGGCCCATGTAGGCTTTACAGGTAAGGCCTCACCTAAGTAATCCCACTGCACCAAATCAGCGGAACGGGCTACTTGCATATTGATGATAGCGCCTCGGCGCTTGGTTTGGGTGCCGTACGCATAGTACCAGCCATCGGAAGCGTGAATGATGGTGGGGTCTGGAAAATCATCGTTCCAAATAGGGTTCGTATAAGTGGCTTCGGGCATACTAAGAGTCTTGGTATTGGTCATGCTGAAGGATACGACTACAGCATTATTTAAGGTTGAGGTAAATGATGTGTACGGATGAAAATGTACATCGTGACTCACTGCTCGCATCATTTCTACTAGGTGGCTACCTTTGCTTCGCCCATCCTAACCACAATCACAAACTAGTAACTAGCAACACCACCCATGTCCAACGCCTTTTTCAACGTCCCTACGCCCATCAACGAGCCCGTTAAGGGGTACGCGCCCAACTCACCAGAGCGCTTGGAGCTGCTCAAAGCCATAAAAGAGCTCAAGCAAGTGCAGCGCGACATACCGATGTACATCGGTGGGCAGGAAGTCCGCACTGGCAACACCAAAGACATCAACCCGCCCCACGACCATCAGCACCTGCTCGGCCAGTTCCACGAAGGCGACGCCTCGCATGTAACGCAAGCCATTGACGCCGCTTTGGCGGCTCGCGCCAAATGGGCCGATATGCCGTGGGAGCATCGGGCCTCTATCTTTTTGAAAGCGGCCGAACTGCTGGCGGGTCCGTATCGTGCCCGCATTAACGCAGCCACCATGCTCGGCCAAAGCAAGAATGCCTACCAAGCAGAAATCGACGCGGCCTGTGAGTTGATCGACTTTTTCCGCTTCAACGTGCACTTCATGCAGGAGATTTACAAGCAGCAACCAGCCTCGGCACCGGGCATGTGGAACCGTTTGGAGCACCGGCCGCTAGAAGGCTTTGTATTCGCCCTCACACCCTTCAACTTTACCTCCATTGCTGGCAACCTGCCTACTTCTGTGGCTATGATGGGCAACGTGGTGGTATGGAAGCCCGCTTACACGCAAATCTATTCGGCGCAGGTGCTAATGGAGCTGTTCAAGGAGGCTGGTGTGCCCGATGGGGTTATCAACCTGATTTATGTGGATGGCCCGGTGGCCGGCGACGTCATCTTCTCGCATCCCGACTTTGCGGGTATTCACTTCACCGGCTCGACGGGCGTGTTCCAGCAAATCTGGAAAACCATCGGCCAGAACATCAGTACCTACAAGAGCTACCCACGCATTGTGGGCGAAACCGGCGGCAAAGACTTCATTCTGGCGCACCACTCGGCTCACCCGCGCCAGGTAGCTACGGCAATTACTCGTGGCGCCTTCGAATTTCAAGGGCAGAAATGTTCGGCTGCCAGCCGGGCTTACATCCCGAGCAACATGTGGGACGAGGTGAAAGGCTACTTGCAGGAAGACCTGAAGTCGTTCAAAATGGGCGACGTGGAAGACTTCTCGAACTTCATCAACGCCGTTATCAGCGAGGCTTCCTTCGACAAGTTAGCCCGCTACATTGATGCGGCCAAGCAGGACGAAACCGTTGACATCATTGCTGGCGGCAACTACGACAAGTCGAAAGGGTACTTCATCGAGCCCACGGTACTCGTGACCAAAAACCCGCAGTACGTGACCATGTGCGAAGAGCTATTTGGCCCCGTCCTCACGCTCTACGTCTACGATTCGCAGGAATTCGAGAAGACGCTGGACCTTGTGGACGGTACTTCGCCCTATGCTCTCACCGGCGCTATCTTCTCGCAAGACCGTTACGCCATCGACCTAGCCTCGAAACGCCTTGTGCACGCCGCTGGCAATTTCTACATCAATGATAAACCAACTGGTGCTGTAGTGGGCCAGCAGCCGTTCGGTGGCGCCCGCGCCTCCGGCACCAACGACAAAGCTGGCTCCATTCTCAACTTGCTTCGTTGGGTGTCGCCACGCGCCATCAAGGAAACCTTCGTGCCGCCCGTTGATTACCGCTACCCTTTCATGGGCGTAGAAACCGGCGAGAATCTGAACGCTACCGGCCAGGGCGGTTTCTAAGCCCTGAGTCAATCAGCATTAAAAGCCGCTTCAGGAAACTGAAGCGGCTTTTTGGTTTTTATCCTAGTCTCATCTGAACAGTAAGCCTATTAGGTAGCTTAACATTGAGAGGCCATACATCCCGCTTTCCGTTCCCTCCTGATTTCACCTTTGTTCCGCCCGCTTTTCGCGTTACCTTTGCCCTTCAACGCCGTTTTGGAACGGCCTTTTCCCGTTGATGTCTATGCTTCTCGCTGTAACTACCAATTATCAGCCGCAGGACTTTCTGCCCATCATCGTGCAGTTTGGGTTGGCGGTTGCTTTCGTGGCTTTTGCCATGATTACTTCTCACTTACTAGGTCCGCGCCGCAAGAGCGTGGTGAAGGACGAAGCCTTTGAGTGCGGTATCGAGTCGGTGGGCAACGCCCGGACGCCGATTTCGGTGAAATACTTCCTCACGGCCATCCTATTCGTACTTTTCGATGTGGAAGTCATCTTTATGTATCCTTGGGCGGTAAACTTCCGGGCCTTGGGCACCGACGGCTTCATTGAAATGGTAGTGTTTTTGGCGCTGCTATTGGCAGGCTTCGGCTACGTCATCAAAAAAGGCATTTTACGCTGGAACGAGGCGTAAGCAAGCAAACCTTTATTGGCTGGCTGGTGTTGGCTAAGAGGAGTTTACCCTTCTTCAATCTGACTTTCTATCATGGATAATAGAGTTCCTGAAATCAAAATGGCGGAAGCGCCGGACGGCCTCGAAGGAGCCGGCTTCTTTGCTACGTCACTGGAGAAAGTGGTGGGTATTGCCCGCGCCAACTCGCTCTGGCCGCTGCCCTTCGCCACCTCGTGCTGCGGCATCGAGTTCATGGCTACTATGGGCTCCCGCTACGATATTTCGCGCTTCGGTTCCGAGCGTCCAAGCTTCTCGCCTCGCCAAGCTGACTTGCTGATGGTCATCGGCACGATTGCCAAGCAAATGGCGCCCATCGTGAAGCAGGTATACGAGCAGATGGCCGAGCCCCGGTGGGTACTCGCTATGGGTGCTTGCGCTTCTTCGGGCGGTATCTTCGATACCTATTCAGTACTGCAAGGCATCGACCGGATCATTCCGGTTGACGTGTACGTGCCCGGCTGCCCGCCCCGTCCCGAGCAAGTGCTCGACGGCTTGATGCGCGTGCAGGACCTCGCCAAAAACGAGTCGTTGCGCCGTCGTAACTCGCCTGAATATCAAGCCTTGCTGGCTTCTTACAACATCAAGTAGACCACAGACATTGCGCACGGAGAGGCGAGACGCTTGCAATACTTTGCTAACCCTCACCTCTCTGTGCTCACTTCTATCGCTAAATGGCTGACCCAACCGTAGAATCACCCGACGCTCAGGAAACCGCTGCCGAACTTGATCCGGCCGCGCAGAAGAACAAGCAGTTGCTCGACCTTCTGTATCGTTTGTTTCAACAAGACGCTTTCACCGATGTGGAAGAGCCCTACGGCTTCCTGACCGTCACGACCACGCGGGAGCGAATTCACGATATTATTGCCGGCCTACAGCAAGACCAGGAGTTGCAACTGCATTTCCTGACTACCATGTGCGGCATGCATTGGCCGGAGCGTAAAGACCAGGAGCTGGGCATGGTGTACATGCTGCATAGTCTAGTGTATAACGTCCGGCTGCGGCTGAAAATTTTCTTTCCTATTGGCGACCCGCATGTGCCGACGTTGACTGACCTCTACTCCGCCGCCAACTGGATGGAGCGTGAATCGTTCGACTACTACGGTATCATTTTCGTTGGACACCCCAACCTTATCCGCATCCTCAATGTGGAAGACATGGACTACCACCCCATGCGCAAGCAATACGCGCTGGAAGATGGTACCCGTGAAGACAAAACCGACTTATTCTTCGGCCGCTAGGCCCCGGATACCTATATCATGGCAGTAAACGACACGCTGGAAGGCACCCGCAAGATTGTTGAAGAGGCCGAAGAGCAACGGCCCAATCTTCATCCGCTGGCCCCAACCGTCAACGACTTCAACCAAGAGCTAACCACGCTCAACCTAGGGCCTACCCACCCTGCCACCCACGGCATCTTCCAGAATATTCTGCAGATGGACGGGGAGCGGATTGTGTCGGGAGTGCCTACGATTGGCTATATCCACCGCGCTTTCGAGAAGATTGCGGAGCGCCGGCCATTCTACCAGATTACGCCCCTCACCGACCGGATGAACTACTGTTCGTCGCCCATCAACAACATGGGTTGGCACATGACAGTGGAGAAGCTGCTCGGCGTAACCGTTCCGAAACGTGCGCAATACATGCGCGTGATTCTGATGGAACTGGCCCGCATCACCGACCACCTTATCTGCAACGGTATCCTTGGTGTGGACACCGGTGCTTTCACTGGCTTCCTCTATTTGATGGACGAGAGGGAGAAGGTCTACGAGATTTACGAGGAAGTAAGCGGCGCCCGCTTGACTACCAATATGGGCCGTGTAGGCGGTATGGAGCGCGACTTCACGCCCGTTGCTATCCAAAAGCTGCGGGCTTGGCTGAAGTCGTTCCCGGCCGTAATGCGCGAGTTCGAGAAGATGTTCAACCGCAACCGCATGTTCATGGACAGCGTGGTGGACGTAGGCGGCATTTCTGCCGAGCGCGCGCTGAACTACG
>NZ_CAXTBM010000109.1:0-10816 GCF_964242765.1 uncultured Hymenobacter sp. | reverse complement strand
TGGTCCGGCGGCCGGCTAACTACACCGTGGAGGTTCGAATCCTTCTTCTACAGCAACTGAGTGAATTATTGTGAGGAGGGAAAACCGGGACGTATCTGGGTGGGTGCGTTCCTTTTCAAGAGGCGGCATCTGGGTGGGTGCCGCCTTTTTCTTTCTGTTGATTTCAATTGAATTCAGGTAGCAAGTTGCTCTACAGACACTCTAATACCACGTTGGCTGCAAAGAAACAGAATTCTTAGCGCTGAAATTGTGTTAAATTTCAATAAAGGAGCGCCTTTGCGATAAAACTCGCAAAGGCGCTCCTTTTTAATTAGTCATGCCCAACTCAGCTAAACCTCTAAAGTTGAAAGAGGCAATCGTATGACTTACTGCCACTACATCCCCGCTAGCAGCGGCGCATAGTTTCGTCAAAGCTATAGCCTACCGAATTGCTACAGGCTGACTCTGCTGCCGATAAGTAGCCAAGCCAGCATCCAAAAACTTTACGAACGCCTCGGCATCAGGCTCGTAGGCTATTGGCGGGGCAAGCGTGTGCCGCAAGTCAGTAGGTGCATTGGGATCAAGCAAGACATAGAACGGCTGAGCATTGACATTGAAGCCTGTTAGCTGGAGGTCGGCGTTCTTCTTTCCTAGCGTGGTTTTGCGTTTACCGTCATGCTTGGAGGTGTACTGCTCGGAGGCCGGCAGGTCGGCTTTGTCGTCGACATAGAGCGCGACCACTACATAGTCTTCGCGTAGCCGCTTCAATACCTGTGGATTACTCCACACCGTAGCCTCCATCTTGCGACAGTTCACGCAGGCATGGCCCGTAAAGTCGATGAAGATGGGTTTATTTTGGGCGCGAGCACAACGTTGGGCTTGCGCTAAGTCGAAGTAGCCCTGCAAGCCGTGGGGTAGCTCCAGAAACTCCCCGTAGCGCGGCGTCTCGCACAAAGCATTAGGGGCGGCCACCGCCGAGGTGGTGGGGAGGCTGGTAGCCGCCAGCGTAAAGTCGCGGCTGGTTTGAGGGGGCAGATAGCCAGCTAACAGCGGCAGCGGCGCCCCAAATAAACCGGGTACCAAATAAGTCATGAAACTGAAGGCCAATACTGCCATCAGAAGCCGGCCGACGCTTAGATGCGTTAAATCGGAATCATGAGAAAGTTTGAAGCGCCCTAACAAATAGAAACCCAGCAGACCGGAAAGCGCAATCCAGAGCACGAGGTAGATGTCGCGCGGAAGCAAGTTCCAATGATAGGCCAGATCTGCCATGCTCAGGAATTTGAGGGCTAGCATCAACTCCACAAAGCCCAGCACCACCTTAACGGTGTTCAGCCAGCCGCCGGAACGGGGTAAGCTCTTCAGCCAAGCCGGGAAAATGGCAAACAGGGTGAATGGCAGCGCAAAGGCCAAGGAAAAGCCTAACATCCCGATAATGGGAGTGATGCGCTGGCCTTGGGCAGCCATAGTCAGGATAGTAGCCACAATGGGACCGGTGCACGAAAAGGATACCAAGACCAGCGTGAGGGCCATAAAAAACACGCCACCCCAACCCCCTTTATCGGCCTGCGCGTCAATCTTATTGACCATGCCGTGAGGCAGCGTAATTTCGAACAGGCCCAGAAAAGACAAGCCAAAGGCTACAAATACGGCGAAGAAAATCAGGTTGGGCAGCCAGTGCGTGCTAATCAGGTTTAGTCCATCGGCCCCCAAGAGCACCGTAACCAGCAACCCAACTACCACATAAATAAAAATGATGGACAACCCATACACCGTGGCCTTGAGGATGCCGCGCGGCCGACTGTCGGAGCCGCTCGTGAAAAACGACACCGTCATTGGAATCAGCGGAAACACGCACGGAGTAATGAGAGCCCCGAGGCCAAACAGAAAGGCCCCAAAAGCAAAAGCCAACAAGCCATCCTTACCAGGATCTGTGTCACGCGGCACGGATGGCGTTGGTAGTGCAGGTGTTACAGTAGCTTGTTCTTGCGCTGTGGCTGCGCCCGAAGGAGCCGTAACAGGTGGCGTGCCGGTGGCCGCCAAAGCCGTGGTAGCACTATCGTCAGGGCTAGAAGTTGCAGCGGTAGCTGGTGCGTTAGGTGCTACTACTGCACCAGTAGGTGCGCCTTTTTGCGGTGTTTTGCTGGGCGTGGAAATTGGCGCTGCGGACCCTGTCACGGTCAACGGACCAAACTTCAAATCATTTTCGCCAGGAATACAACGGCCATCGATATCGGTGCAGGTTTGGTACTCCACGGCGGCTTGCACCGTGAGTGGGCCGGGCTGTAGCACCCGAATGCGCTGCCGTATCTGGCCGGTTTTCTCGAAATAGGTGATGTCGCCCTTGAAGACGTCATCGAATTTCTTTTTCGAGTTGACTGACTTCGGTTTCCCTACCAACTCGTAGGCTGGGCTTTTAACGAACGTGAACGTGAAGGCAGTAGGCCCTAAATCAGGGTCGAAATCAGTGGCATAGAGGTGCCATTTGTCGTCGATGGCAGCGTTGACAACAAGGTCCAGTTCCTCGCCTACCTTGGCCGCGGGCTGGCTGAGCGCAGTGGAGAGCTTGGTGGGGGTTAGCACCTGCGCGGCGGCTCCTAAGGCTGCGAACAGCACCACGAGCAAAGAGAGAAATACAGTTTTAGTGCGAGGCATCAGGTAGGGGAAAGCAACAAAAAACATTCTAGCTACAAAGGTCGGTAGAAAGGGAACACTTGTACTGCGTTGGCGGTTTCCTTTGATTTCCACGCCAAGATAGATTCGGCAACCTGGTTCTCAATAGAGCTCCGCCGAACCGCTTGGCGGGAATCCCGTACTTTTGTAATTACATAGGAAGCCAGGCCGGTCGAGCCATACTTCCACGTCTATGGCTTTAAATATATTTCTTACCGTTCTACTGGTCTTGTTGAACGGGTTTTTTGTGGCAGCAGAGTTTGCGTTCGTTAAAGTTCGCCTCTCCCAGATAGAACTGAAGGCACAGGGTGGCAACCGGATAGCCAAACTCGTACAGACTATGCTGCACGATTTAAATTACTATCTATCTGCTACGCAGTTGGGCATTACGGTGGCTTCGCTTGCGTTGGGCTGGGTAGGCGAGAGTGTAGTAGCTGAGGTGGTATTGGCTGTAATCGATAAGCTAGGCATTACGCTTTCCTCCACTGTAGTTCATCAGATTGCCATTGCTACCTCTTTTACGCTTATCACCACCATGCACATTGTGCTGGGCGAGCAGGCGCCTAAAGTACTGGCTATTCAAAAGCCGGAGAATACTATTATGGCCATTGCGCTGCCTTTGAGGGCCTTTGCCTTCCTCACCTTCCCCTTTATTTGGCTGCTCGATAAGCTATCTAATCTAGTGCTGCGAATGTTCGGAGTTGGCTCAGTACACGAAGCCGAAGTGCATACCTCCGAAGAACTGCGCCTACTGCTCGACCAGAGCAAGCAAAGCGGTGAGATTCAGGAGTCCGAGCACGAACTGCTGGAAAACGTATTCGAGTTCAACGACCGAATGGTGAAGCAGATCATGGTGCCGCGCACTAAACTCTCCGCCATCGATGTGAACACCCCCCAAGATGGCATCTTGGAAACGGTGTACAATGAGGGATTCTCCCGGATTCCGGTTTATGAAGGCAACATCGACAACATCGTGGGTGTGCTCTACGTGAAAGACTTGCTGCAAATCATCCGCCGCAACGAGCCTATTGTGCTGGCCAAGATTATGCGCCCGGCATACTTTGTACCCGAAACCAAGAAAATCAACCGGCTGCTACGCCAGTTTCAGCGCAAGCACACGCACATGGCCATTGTGAGCGACGAGTTTGGTGGCGTGTCTGGCATCGTTACCATCGAGGATATTATGGAGGAACTGGTCGGCGAAATCCAGGACGAATACGACAACGAGGTGCCCGTGGTAGAGAAGGTTTCGGAAACTGAGTACCGCGTTAACACTTCTACGGCCATTTCCGACGCCAACGAGTATCTCCCCTACTCTCTTCCCGAAGGCGACGACTACGAAACTGTCGGTGGGTTGCTCAACGTCATTTATGGCAATATCCCTGAAGTAGGTGATGTGGCCGTGCTAGACAACTATGAGTTTCGGGTATTAAAACGCTCTGGCCGCTCCGTTGAGCTAGTGCAACTCCGGGTAACTACTTCTGCCGAGCGCGCAGAAGAAGCCAATGAGGCACTAAATCTTTAGGGCTCACTAACGACGAGTTACCAAGACACAAAAAGGGGCCTGCATAGTATGCAGGCCCCTTTTTGTGTCTTGGTAACTCGTTTACTTCAGCCAACTAGCGTACAGCACATAGTTATCGGCCGTACGCTTTAAGTTGGCCCGCTGCTCGTCGGTAACAGGCTTGATGCGGCGGGCCGGAATACCAGCGTAGAGGTAGCCGGGCTCACATTGCGTGTTTTCTAGCACTACGGCTCCGGCCGCAACAATGCAGCCCGTACTCACCACAGCATGATCCATTACGATGGCGCCCATGCCAATCAGCACCTCATCCTCGATAGTACAGCCGTGCACAATAGCTTTGTGGCCGATGCTAACCCGAGAGCCAATGGTGAGAGGCGCCTTCTGATAAGTACAATGCAACACAGCGCCATCCTGAATATTAGTTTGGTTACCGATACGGATGCGGTGCACATCACCCCGGATAACGGCATTAAACCACACCGTACAGTCCTGACCAAGCACGACGTCGCCAATGATAGTGGCATTGTCGGCAACATAGCAGTTGGAGCCTAGCTGAGGTAGCACCCCATGTACGGGAAGAATAAGCGCAGGCATGAACAGAGATAGTTAGATGAAAATAAGCGCAGCCCCTACCGTGTCAGCATCCGCTTCCAAGTGCCTTTGCTGATGTTATACTTCAGGGTGCTGGGCAGGGCCTGCCAGAAGTATTTACTGGTTTCGACGGCAAAGCTGGGTTGCATGTAGCAATTGATAGTACAGCCTTCGCACTGCGGCAGACGGCCTTCCAATGCGGTCAGGCCCTGCACGGCAGGCGAGTGATAGAGGTTCAGTAAGTTGCCTTCAATAGGAAATTTCTGCTCGCCTAAATGATAGCAAGGCAGCACCAACTCATTGGACGGCGAAATAACGAGCGTCGTGCTGGCGGCGCGGCATACTGGCGCGGCAATGTGGTTGCCCCCATCACGGCGCAGCTGAATAAAGGCTTCGTTGAGGTAAACCCCCTTACGCCGGCCAAAAGCCGAAAGATAATCTAGCTCCTCGGGGCTAAGCTGTTCGCCGGTTGCTACGCTGTTGTACTCGAAGGCCGGATTTAAAATCAGCATTAGCCGATTGGGCTGCGCGATGTCGCGGTAGACGGCTTCCAAGTCGGAGAGGTTTTCGCGGAAGACGGTGAACAGAATATCAGGCCGCTCGCCTAACTCCCGTGCTACTCGGATGCTCTCCAACACAAAATCGTAGCAGGCAACGCCGCGGCCCCGGTCGTGCACCTCCTTTTCGGAAGCATCAAGTGAGAAATGCAGCATATCGACTTTGCCTCGCAGCTTCTCGGCATACTTGGGGTAG
This sequence comes from uncultured Hymenobacter sp., assembly GCF_964242765.1. Classification (NCBI taxonomy): domain Bacteria; kingdom Pseudomonadati; phylum Bacteroidota; class Cytophagia; order Cytophagales; family Hymenobacteraceae; genus Hymenobacter; species uncultured Hymenobacter sp. The sequence continues at coordinate 5,295 of NZ_CAXTBM010000109.1, read as the reverse complement.
AGCAGACAGTTGGTGGTGAGCGTAGTGATGAAGCCCATATCGTGCGCTAGGGCCACAAACTCATGAATCTGGCGGTGCAGCAGCGGTTCCCCACCCGTAAAGTCCACCACCGACACGCCGAGTTGCTTTAAGTCGCGAAGGTTGCGCTCTACATCAGCCAGCTGAATATAGGGCGAAGGCTTCTCCCAAATATCACAGAACGAGCACCGCGCATTGCACCGATACGTGACGTAGTAATTGCACAAAACCGGATGACGAACGAGACGCATTTTCTTGGTTGCCGGCTTCTAACACCAGTTGATATAGCTGCAAACTACAAGCTTTTTCATCATCAAACTTGGTGGAATAGCTTGAATACCGAGCAATTAAGAGCAACCACGTACTCACTAAAAGCGTGTTAATGCGGCAAAGCGCCCCAGGCTTTGTCCCACTTGACTGGGGTAGCAGCAATGGCTTCGGCTGTGGCTGGACCGTAATGTTCAAGGTAATAATTGCAGAAACTTTTCAATGGGCACTTCGCGCAATCTGGCTTAGTGAACAGGCAGATGCGTTGCCCGTGCCAGTAGTTATGCTTATGAAAATTCAGAAGCACCAAGGGGTCTTTCGGCAACTGCTCCAACAACACCTGATGCGCTTTATCGGCCGAAGCTTTCGGCCCGATCATGCCCACGCGCTGCGCAATGCGGTGCACATGAGTATCAACGGGCAGCACGGGCTTATGAAAATTGAATAACAATACCAGAGATGCCGTTTTCAGACCAATACCCGGCATATCGGTTAACCACGTCATTCCCTGCTCCACTGACCATTCTGACAGAAAATCGAGGTGAAAGTCGCCACCGGTTTGGGCTTGGATGCGGCGCAGTACCTCTTGAATACGGGGCGCTTGGGTATCGGGCCAGCGGGTCGTTCGGATGGCATGGGCCAGGTCGGTAGTGGGAGCAGCCAGCACGCCGGCCCAGTCACCGAAAGCTTCGAGCATTCGGTCGTAGGCTAGTTCCTCGTCGGCATGGGTGGTGCGGTGCGAAAGAATAGTGGAAATCAACTCCCGCATGGGGGTACGGCGTGGTTGCTCTAGCGTCAGCGGATCGAAGAAGGTGTTTAGAATCAGGTGGTTCTCCCACGTCTTTTCAGCGGGTGGCGAAGCGTAAGTGGTTGGCATAGACTGTTTGGTAGACGATAAGCAAGCGGAATGACTACTAAACAATACGGCCCCGTCACCAAATGGTAGCGGGGCCGCAACAGAAAGGACAAGCAATGACTACTTGTCCTTCCTTTTCAACCAGTGATTAGATAGTGCCTTTCTCAGCAGCCTTCTTCAACTTGTCGTTAGCGAAGATGGCAACTTCTACCCGACGATTAGCAATGCGGCCAGCCTCCGTAGTGTTGTCGGCAATAGGCTGCTTAGAGCCGTAGCCCGTTACGGTGAAGCGCGAAGCGTCCACGCCTTGCTGCTGAGTGTAGTTAGCTACGGCTTGGGCACGACGTTGCGAAAGCGGGTCGTTGATGGCGTCGGTACCGGTGTTGTCGGTGTGGCCTTCCACAATAACGTTGGTGTCGCCGTACTTGATGAGCGTCTGAGCCAACTCTTTGATGTTTTCTTGAGCGGCAGAAGTCAGAGCAGCCGAGTTCTTGGCGAACAGCAAGCCCGAGTCGAAGGTGATTTTGATGCCTTCACCTACACGCTCTACTTTGGCACCGGCCATTTCTTTCTTCAATTCAGCAGCCTGCTTGTCCATACGACGGCCAATCAGAGCGCCGGCACCACCCCCTACGGCAGCTCCAATGATAGCACCCTTAGCCGTGCTGTTCTTGCCACCAATCACGCGGCCCAAAACACCACCGGCAGCAGCGCCACCCAAACCGCCAATAATACCGCCTTTAGCAGTTTTGCTCCAAGGCTTCTTGGTGGTAGTTGTTTCGGTTGTGGTTTGTGCTTGAACAGTACTGGTGCCTACCATAAGCAGAGCAAGCAACAAAAGGAAAAAGGAACGGAAATTTTTCATGATGTAAAAAAGTTAAGGAGTTTCGGAATTAGGAGTGAGAACGAAAATGAAGAGAGATAAATCGGCCCGAAGATAATAAGTAGAATGAACCAACGGTCCGATGCTAGACAGCTTTGCAACCACCTTGCCAAAAATTTCGCAGCTCCCAAAAATCAGCTATAACTCCCTTCAGCAGCCCGTAAACACCGATTTCAGGGCCTCGAACTCTTTCTAGGAAACGGCTTGTTTCCTATTTTGTTATCTAATATTCCTAAAAATTAATTCGGAAAATATATTCTCAGAAGGAATGAATATTAATTTTTTATGGCATAGTACTATTTGCATTTCACAGTCAAGCCAATTAAAAATATCGTGCGTTAACTATTAATCGAAATGATATCCTCTCTATTCCAGCAAGAAGAAATTTTATTCCAGCATATCTAATAACTGCGCTTTCTTACCTGTCTCGTGCACTCATTTGCAGTGTAGCATTTAAACCAGCAATTACCTCATTAAAAGAGGTAGTACGATACCTAACGCTACCCTAATCATAAGGCTACATACAACTCAAGCTGCGCTTGCAATCTATTAGAACAAGTTCAGCGTTTCCGCAGAGTTGCCATCAAAAAAGACCGCACCATGGGTGCGGTCTTTTATCATGTTCTGAATTAGGAATGATTTACAGCGTGCCTTTTTCAGCAGCTTTCTTCATTTTCTCGTTGGCATAGATAGCAATTTCAACGCGACGGTTGGCCTGCTTACCAGCTTCTGTGGTATTATCAGCAATCGGCTGCGACGAACCGTAACCCTGGGTGGTGATGCGGGAAGCATCTACGCCTTGCTGCTGGGTATAATCGGCTACGGCCTGGGCACGGCGCTGCGAGAGCGGGTTGTTGATGGCATCGGAACCTGAGTTGTCGGTGTGGCCTTCAACTAATACGTTGGTATCGGGATACTTCTGAAGAACAGCAGCCATTTTCTGGATTTCCGTTTGCGAAGCGGCCCGTAGCGTAGAGCTGTTAGTATCGAAAAGAATACCGGAGTCGAAGGTGATTTTGATGCCTTCGCCTACGCGCTCCACACGAGCGTTCTGCATATCGCGCTGTAGCTCTTCGGCCTGCTTGTCCATCTTGCGGCCAATCAAGGCCCCGCCCGAACCACCTACAGCCGCCCCGATAATGGCACCCGCCGCAGTGCCGTTTTTGCCGCCAATTACGCGGCCCAATACGCCGCCAACTACAGCACCACCGCCGGCACCGAGCAAACCACCTTTAGCTGTTTTGCTCATGCCCGTTTTGCGAGGACCAGTACCGTTGCCGGTAGGTGCGTCCGGAATGTTGGGGTTGCGAGTGGTAGCGCACGAGCCAAGAAGCAGCGTCAGCGCCATAAACAAGGATAAAAGTGATTTAGGAGTTTTCATCGAAGTGAAGTTGGTAGACTGGTAAAGAGTGAGAGTAGGGTGACGAGCGTGCTTACTGTACTTGCTGAAAAAATGTTTGCACGGGCTAAGCCCGTGCGGTTTCGGTTAGGCTCTAAAAAAGCAAACCTGCCTGACCCGCACTACGGCGCGTCAGGCAGGTCTTTTTCAAGAAGCGTGCCGGCTTTTCAAACCTGCTGCGCTGATTTAGTGCTAGGTTTGGCCACCACCTCAGTCGGACGCAGCATAGTAAGTAGATCGGCGAGGCGGGACTTCAACTCTTTGCGGTCGATGATGAAATCGAGAAAGCCGTGCTCCAACACGAATTCGGCGCTTTGGAAGCCTTTTGGTAAGTCTTTACCAATAGTTTCCTTGATAACCCGCGGACCAGCAAACCCGATGAGGGCCCCCGGTTCCGCAATGTTAAAGTCGCCAAGCATGGCAAAGGAAGCCGTAACGCCGCCGGTAGTGGGGTCGGTGAGCAAGGAAATGTAAGGTAAACCCGCTTCGGAGAGCAAAGCGAGCTTGGCCGAAGTTTTGGCCATTTGCATCAACGAGAAACCCGCTTCCATCATGCGGGCCCCGCCGGAACGCGAAATCATGAGGAATGGCAGACGCTGCTGCCGGGCATAATCGATGGCCCGAGCAATTTTTTCGCCCACTACCGAGCCCATCGAGCCCCCAATGAAGCGGAAGTCCATGGCTGCTACCACTAGTTCCAAGCCGTTGAGGTGACCATGGCCAGTGCGCACGGCATCGGTTAGGCCCGTTACTTTCTCGGTGGCTGTTAGGCGCTGTGGATACGCCTTGGTATCCACGAAATGCAGCGGGTCGGCGGAGTGCATATCCGCGTCTAATTCCATGAACTGGCCGCCATCAAAGAGCAGTTCGAAGTATTCGGCCGCATCAATCCGCTCATGGTGGTTGCAGTTGCCGCAGGTGTAGAGCAAGCGCTTGTGCTCGGCCATGGTGGCCACCGTTTTACACTCGGGGCACTTGTGCCACAAGCCGTCCGGCGTCTCTTTCTTCTCCTCCGTCGGCGTGACGATGCCTTTCTCTACGCGCTTAAACCAAGACATTTTCTGGTATTGAGTATGGGGTACTTAGTACGGATGATAGTTGGGGCCGCAACACGCCATTCGGTGAGTGCTGGGTATCATGCAGCAAAGATGCAGGAACTAATTAGTAGTATCTCACTATTGAATACCGGTTGCTTCCTACTTCGCATCCAAGCCCGTGTAATAGAGCTATTCAGCTACACGCCTTGAATGATTTTGCACTCGCGCTCCAATAAAGTTTAGAAGGTCGGCGTCGGGGGTGACAGTGATGGACGACATGCAGAAGCAGTTGGATAAGACGAAAGCGAACCGCGGCTAAACAAGATCAAATATAAACTGAAAACTCATTGATTGTCGGGCTGCGTTGCAACATCAACTGGTCACTGAGTACCTTGCCGCAGGAAATTTTCCTTGGTATACGCCACCAATCAAACTTCGATTTTCACCTTTGTCTTTTCTGTGAAAAACTCTTCTACTAGCCTACTCGCTTTAGCCTTGACGGTGGCCACCCTACTGCCGGGCTGCGTGCCTTCTAAGCGCTACGACGACCTGAAAGCCCGCCAAGTTTCCACGGAGCAAGGTAAAGCCGACGCCGAGCGCCAGCAGCGCCTCGCTGTGGCCGAACTCAAGAAGACTACCGACGAGCTAAACGAGCTACGCCTCGACAACAAGCGCCTCGCCGACGACTCCACCCAAACCGGTAACGCCTTGCGCCGCACCCGCCAGCTCTACACTCAACTCACTGACAGTTACGACAAGCTGCTCAAAAACAGCGACCGGGAATTAGCCAACAAATCGTCGGACTACAACAAAGTAGCGCAGGACTTGGCCCGCC
>NZ_CAXTBM010000108.1:4190-11790 GCF_964242765.1 uncultured Hymenobacter sp. | reverse complement strand
GGGGGAGTACGTTGGGTCGGCCGGGTTTACCAAAAGCTGCCGGGCGCCGTGGTTGGGGCTCTCCACCGTGAGGGGGAAAACGTTGTAGCTATTGGGCGTAGCGGCCGCACTGTTAGGCTGCTGCTGGGGCCACGACGCGGTAGCTAAGGAGCGCTGGGTCAACTCCATAAAGTCAACCGGCTCCGAAACTGTATAGTCGGTTTTATCTACTTGTTGGCCGGTGCGGGCATCTACGCGCACACTCCAGTAGTGGTCACCTACTTTGGGAGCAATGGTAACATCCCAGACCAGTACCAGTTCGCCGCTAGGCCGGGCCTGATACATGAGCTTAACGAGAATCGGGTCCAGCGAAATACCGCCCTCCGAGAAAGTTGCTCCTTCGGCGGGCGTGCCGGGTTTGATTACCGCGAGGTTGCTGGGCGCAGGCAGGTTGAGTGTGCGGGCCGCAGCGGCTACGGCTTGCACGGCCGAGAGGGTAGGCACCGTAGCGGCGCTACGAGCTGCCCCAGCTACATTGGCTAAAAAGCCGCTGTGCATGCTCACTACCTTCTGGTTGCGGTCGAGGTGCAGGTCGGCTTCGGCCCCGTACACTTCAATACCCTGGTAGCGCTGACGCAGGTAAACGTGGGTGATGTCGGCGCCAGCATCGGTATAGGAGCTAGTCACGGCCGGGTTAGCGGCATCAGCTTCGCTCAAACCGAGCTTGGCATGCAGGCCGCTGAGCTGGCGCACAGCGCTGCTGAGCGGAGTGGTTTGCGCCGCTGCTAGGCCCGGTATAGCTAGCAGAGCAGCTACAACTAAAGGACGGCAGATAGTAGGCGTAAAAGATGTTTTCATAGTAAAATTTACAGTGGAAGAAATCAGGTTGGCTACAACCAAAGGCGTAGTTCCTCAAACCTATCCACGAATTATGACAATAGAAAATATAGTTCTTCATATAATTCTGGCATTCGTCCATAAATCAATGTTCTGCGACACTTTAATATATAACCGAAAGATTATATATTTTATATAGTAAACACTTAATTAAAAGCTTGCCTCAACGAATGAAACCACGAACTTTCATTCAGCAGAAGTGGGAATAACGCAGTGTGTCAGCTAACGAATTCACGGCCGTTTCACCTCATAACCAAGCTGTTTACTACCTTGCACAGCACTGCAACACACTTTTTTGCCTAAGATGTTCTTGTGTTCTAGCGGCTCGCTGCTAAGTGGAGTTAAACAGAGTAAAGTCGCTGTTCTTGATGCCAATTTATCTCTGGAATAATTTGGTGCTCAAGTATTTATAAGAAATCTTTAAAACAACCTTTGCTTGCTTTGCAAGTTGACTCTAGGGTCAGTACCAATACTGGGCTCTTTGTTTTTCACCCTACTGATAAGGTAGCAGCATTCCTTTGCCGCCTTTTACTGCAACTCCGTAGCCGCCCATTCAGCAACAAGCAGGATAGTATCCGCACACTTGGCGTACCCAAAAAAACAAAAACCCCGCCTCCAATCTGGAGGCAGGGTTTTCAGTGGAGCTGCAGGGATTCGAACCCTGGTCCAGACAAGGAAGGCGTCGAGCTTTCTACGTGTGTATCTATGCTTATTTTTTCGTGACATCCCAGGCGCACATCAGGCCCTTGGTTTGCCCTTATCTACTTGAGTTTCGCCTTGGCGTCGCAGCGCCACCAAGACTATCCTAATACTTACGACGCCCCGAACTCACCCGTGAAAAGGAAGACGGATGCGGGACGATGACATTACTTAGTACCTAGACTAAGCAGCCATGGCGTAGCTATACTCGCCGGTTGTTGTTTGGACGACTTTTTAACGGGAGATTCATCCAACTCCCGACACGCTTACTCGCGACATGCACAAGCTGTCAATTCCGGTCAGCCCCAGATTAGAAAGAACGAAACCCGCTACGAATAGCGGGGTGCGAATGTACGCACATCGAAAGGAAAACGTTGCCAGTAGCTAAAATGTTCCTGTTTCGCGGCCCGAAACTAACTTGGTAGTTGACGCTCTAACACAGAGCAGACCACTTATTGATAGTGAAAATCGGGGTGGGCGGCGGGGATGTATTCTTTATTGATCACTATCGTCTTGACGCCGAAGTACAGCGCGGTTTCGGTATTGACGTAGTGCCAAGGGTCGGTGGTGAGGTCCCAATCGGTAATCATCACCCAATGAGGTTTGATGCCGTAGAGCGGTAAAACCACCAGATTCTCGGTGCCTTTCGATTTGGCGGCGCGCATTTCCTCTTCGCGCGCCAACAGTTGTTCGTCGTAGGCGGGCGCGCTGCGCAGCAGTTCCTGCCAGGCCCGCAACGGAATGCCCATCATACCGAACCCTACTACAAAGGCAACCAGCGACCAGCGCCATAGCCAGCCAGGCAGGCGCACAGCAAAGCGGGGCTCATGGTACGCCAGCGCCGCCCACACCATCAACAGCTCAAGCGGCAGCAAGAAAAACAACAGCCCGTTGATAACGCGAGCCGGCGGCGTACTGCCCATAATGGCCTTGAACAAGAAAGCGCTGAACACGAGCCCGGCTACGAGCACCAGCGCGGCCCCGTACCACGGCAGCCGTACGGTACCGGAAAGCCAGCCTCGCCGCTGCCAGTACAGCACCGTGGGCACCCAAACCAGCAGCGGCAGCCCCAGCCGAAACGGAAATTCGTACCCTCCCAGCAAATGCTCGACAATATCGAACGTGCCCGGCACCGCCGTTAGCACTTGGCGCAATAGGTTGGCACTGCTAGGATCTTTGGCGTAACCATCGGTTTTCATCCGAACGAAGTTGCCGGGCGCTAACACCGTCACGGCCGAAGCTACCAGCGCCAGCGCCAGTAGGAAGGCCCACCAGCACATCTGCGGCCATTGACGCCGGTACCAACTCACACCTAACAGCAAAGCTAGCACCAGCAACAAGTGCATCATGGTCATTTCGTTGGCCCCGGCCGCCGCCACGGTGCACACCATTGCCACCACACGCCACGCCAAGCGCCACCCAGACCGAACGGCCTGCTGAGCCCGTGCCGAGGCAACGAACACGAGCAGCAGAAACAGCCCCGCCCCATGATATACTACCGCCCCGGTAAACCAGTAAATAGCCTGGTAAGAATCGGGCAGAATATGCAGATAGAGCAGCAAAAAGACCGTAGCAGCCAGCAGCGCCTGCCCGCGCGGCAACGACTGGCTCAGTGTACGCAACCCCAAGTAGACCACGCCCAAGGTGGCGAACAGCGTGAGGGCCGGCGTCAAGCGAAATCCGTCGTACCAATTATATACAAGCGGATTTGCGGCAGTTACAATCCAGGAAGTAGAAAACCGACCCGTCCAGTGCAGGTACAGGTCGATTTGCTGGGCCAGCAGCCCGGTGGTGCGCACGTTAGCGGCGTTGTAGTAGTCGTCGAGGAAGGGATGGTTGTAATAGCTGAGCAGAAAAAACGGCAGAGCCGCCACCGCCACCGCTATACAAAGCACGACGGAGGGCAGACGTGCAAAAAGCCGGGATGTAGCGGCCATACTATTAGAATTACGCAATTGATAATCCAAGTTTTACTAACCAGCAGGTTGCCGAAGCAACAAAACTACTCAGCAACTTGAGAAGTGAGTGGCCGAAACGTGCCCAATTTTTCTCGAGTGCAATTGCATAAACCCTAAAGTTGTAGCCTATTCCCGACTGCGACCCGGCCACCGCACAGCGTACGCTGTCCTAGTAGCAGGTGTCGGGGAATCCGGATCATGCAGCCGGCCGCTTCTCATTACTTCGCGGCTGAAAGGCTGGATGGTCTATTTGCCGAAGAGCAAGGGCACACCTAGTGGCAAAGTCGCGGAAGGCGACTAGCCTGTTTCTGAAAAGTATCTATAACGGGAAATTTGTGTGGCAGCAGACAGGTTGCGCGGACTGAGTAAGCGGCAGAGCGAGTCAGCCCCAGAACACCAACTACAACATTGTGTATGATGCGCTTTATTTCGCGGCGGTGCTTAAACAGACACACGAGGGTTTGCTATTGCCAAAGGCCAACATATCGGCCACCTGTTCAAGTGGTTTTCGTTTGCTGCCCGCTCACCCAATCATATTAATTGTCAGCGGGTTGTAAGCGCATTATTTGAGTGTTACCCGGGTGTAGCAATATACGGAAGGAGCCGTCGCGGTTGAGCTAGGCTGTGAAAAGACTGGGTAGGCAGTCGAGCGTTGGGCCAGCGCTATTTCGGTAACCAGCAACGCCAGGGTAGTTAGCGTTAATACCGTGAACAATAACTTGAGGAGGAAGGCAGCGGTTTTCATAGCTTAAATGGAAAGAGAAACAGTGGGGCAACGGTGGCTACTGCTGGCAGCGCCCAAGACAGGCCGTGGAAAGGGCCTGATGATAACGACTCAATTATTCATCTTAAGCAAGTAGCCAGGTGGCCTCTCTACTTTGGCCTAGCACGTGTAGCGTTGCCAACAAGACCCTGTACTAGCCGCTGAGCACTCAGCTTCTGTAGTGCATATCAGCCCACAGCAGCCTAGATGTGCTTGGGTGAAAGCAGGCTAACTACTAGTGAGGTCAAGCAACTGATGTTTAAATGAGGCCAACTATTTACCGTTGGCAACAGGAGCAACTGGTTTCGGAACGGCGTTGGAAGTGAATTGCGCCTAAACAGGTCGGGCTTCAAAGCACAAGTTGAATTCTTGATTGTCATGCGTTGTGCAAAGTCAGGTAGAAACGGCTTGCTGTCATGGCTAGTGTGGAATAGCTGCTGAACTCAGGGAAAACACTAGCGTTCAGCCTATTGCTTGAGCTAGATACAAAGCAATACCAAGTGCCGGCGCATACCGTTTGCACACGTTGCAAATGCATGTTCTTAGGTTGCATTCTGTTGGAAGCCGTAGTTCTGGGGGCTCCTACACCTTACCGGGTCGTAGCCGCAAGGTTCCGGCGAGCATCGATTAACTGAGTACAAGGCGCACAAGACACTAGGTGCGCATAGCTATTGAGGTGAGCTAGCAATCCTCATAAGGTTCTGCCCTGGCTCAAGGGCGGCCTTTCTTGTTTCGGCTGGCGGCATACACCACGATTGGAGCAGATCGTTGGCAATACTATAGAAGCGCGAAGCCAGCATTTGGCTTCAGCGCAACGTACCTCTCCCGCAGCCCTACCATACCAGTGAATAAACAGCCGGGGGAAAAGCGTAACGGTGGGGCACAGGGCGGGAACGGTTGCGAGCCGACAGGCAGCTACCCTGTCTTGCCTTATTCTCGCTACTGTTTGATAGTTAGAATTATACCATCAAAATATACATAATTCTCCGCATGCTGGAAGATCTGATAACCTTGAATCTAGACCCTTGTAATAATATATAATATACATAATATATAGGAATACGCTTTGGTATTTGACAGCAGAAAGATTTCAACTTATTGGCTTGCTTTAGGCTAGTTTTTTACGGCAATACTTGCCTATTGCTGACAGCAAACAGCCGCCGCCGGCCTTCCAAACCCCGGCTTTTCAAGGTATCTTTGTGGCTAGTCGTATGGAAAATTTCGTCGTTTCGGCCCGCAAATACCGTCCAGCCACGTTCAGAAGCGTGGTAGGGCAACAGCACGTCACCACCACGTTGCAAAACGCTATTTCCAGCCAGCACTTGGCGCAGGCGTTTCTGTTTTGTGGCCCGCGGGGGGTAGGCAAAACCACCTGTGCTCGGATTCTGGCCAAAACCATCAACTGCGAGTTCGTAGAAGAGCACGTACGCAAAGGCCGCCCCGTATCGGAGCTACTTGAAACCCAGCCCGACATCGTGCCCGACGCGCTGCACCAAGCCGCCGACCCCGACAGCACGCCGTTCGAGTTGGAAGCCTGTGGCAAATGCTCGTCGTGCCGTGCTTTCCAAGAAAATGCCTCTTTCAACGTGCACGAGTTGGACGCCGCCTCCAACAACTCGGTGGAAGACATCCGCAGCCTCGTGGAGCAGGTGCGCTACGCCCCGCAGCAGGGCCGCTTCAAGGTCTACATCATCGACGAGGTGCACATGCTCTCGAACGCGGCTTTCAATGCCTTTCTGAAGACCTTGGAGGAGCCGCCGAGCTACGCCATCTTCATTTTGGCGACCACCGAGCGGCACAAGATCATCCCCACCATTCTCTCGCGCTGCCAGATCTTCGATTTCAACCGAATTCGGGTTGACGATATCCGGGGCCATCTGCGCTACGTTGCTACCCAAGAACGCATTCAGGCTGAAGACGACGCCTTGCACCTGTTGGCCCAAAAAGCCGATGGTGGTTTGCGCGATGCGCTGAGCATGTTCGATCAGATGGTGACCTTCTCGGGCCACGACCTGACCTACAAGGATGTGGTGCAGAACCTGCACATTCTGGACTACGAGTATTATTTCCGGTTGGTAGACGCGCTGCTAGGTGAAAACCTGTCGGCCACGCTGCTGCTGCTCGACGAGGTGGTGCAGAACGGGTTCGACCTCCACAATTTCGTGGTGGGCGCGGCCGAGCATTTGCGTGGCCTGCTGGTATGCAAAGACCCCGTAACCGTGCAGTTGCTGGAAGTATCCGATAATCTACGAAACCGCTACGTGCAGCAAGCCCAGGCGGCTCCGCTCTCGTTTCTGCTGTCGGCCCTGAATCTAGTGAGCGTCTGCGACCGAGAGTTCAAACAAGCAAAAAACCAGCGCCTGCACGTGGAGCTGACGCTGATGAAGCTGGCTTATCTCAATGGCGCCGTGCAATTTGCCCGCGACCTAAGTGCTGGCCCCACCGCATCGAGCAACGGCAGCGCCAAGCCTTCAACAGACAACGGCGAGGCGAAAAAAAAAAGTAGCGTAGCCCCGCCTCCCGCGGCCTCCGCACCAGTGGCATCAAACGGTCAGCTTGTTGCGGATGGCACCGCCGAAACAGCAGCCCCCTACAGCTCGCCGAACGGTACAATTCGCCCCAACAGCGAGGCGGTGCCAGCTACTGCTCCAGTAACTGCTCCCCTGCTAGCAACTCGCTCCGCCCCCGCCGACCCAGAACCTATAGTGCCCATCGAAAGCGGCGTGGAGGAACTGCACGACACGCCCAGCATCGAAGACGAAACGGCTACCGAGGTACCCGCCACCTCCCGGCTGCGCGACACCGTACCGCACGTCGAAATTGGCAAGCCGAGTATAGCCGGCCACGAACCCGGTCAGATGCCCGTAACGGCCGCCCCGCTGCCGCCTCGGCCCGGCATGCCGCCCATGGGGAAGCCTTTGGGACTGACTAGTAAGCTCCCCGGCCTTGGCAGTCTCAAGGACATGAAGGCCCAGCTCTTGCAGGCCGACACCCAAAAAGCAGTTGTTAATACCGAGCCCACCGGTCCCGTTACTGGTTTGCCTCCCATCGATGACACCCTGCTTCAACGTGTGTGGGGCGAGCTGAAGGAAGAAAGGAAAGTGCACAGTATGAGTGAGTACAGCGTGCTCAACCGCCCTGTTGTGGCCGACGAACACCACATCATCCGCCTGCGGGTCGACAACCCGGTGCAGGAAGACCAGTTCAACGAGTTTCGGGCCGGTTGCTTGTGCGAGGTGCGCCGCCGTACTGGCTATTCGCGCCTCAATGTGCAAGCAGAAGTAGCTGAGCAGCAAAACACTGG
>NZ_CAXTBM010000108.1:0-4180 GCF_964242765.1 uncultured Hymenobacter sp. | reverse complement strand
CTCCAGCGACAAGCTAGAGTACTTGAAAGAGAAATTTCCTATGCTAGTCGAGATGCAGCAGCGCCTGGGCCTGGATGCCGATTTTTAAACGGCCGGCTTGCCCTCTCGATAAAGTGCAGGGTTAGTTTACCTACTCAAGAAGGAGTTAGGGGTAGCTGACCAGCCGTTGCCAATGTTGCTTACTTGTCCTTCTGACGCAGAAAGGGTCTTCTTCTAGTTGACACAAACCATTGTCAGGACAATCGGTCTGGCCGGAGAAGGTCTTTTCAGCATCAGAATAATAGACGCGAGTTGTTAAGGAGGCGCAACTACTCCTCACCCTTTTTAGCCAGAGGCGCAACGTTGTTTGAGAACGGCAACTAGTTTTCCGTTCAACTTTTATTTAGCCTGACGCAGGATTCTTACGGCGCGGATCTGTGGTTCACCATACGTAAAATTTCGCACTTCGAAGCTGCGGCGGGTGGTTTAGGGTCCGGAGGCACTTTTTATTCCAGGATAGGCCGCCTATCTTTGATTCCTTTATTCCTCCGCCCTGCTTACTGCCCGCGCCAGCTGACCTGTGAAAAAAACCTTTCTGCTTCTGATTCCAGCTCTGGCGACTATCGGCCTCACGCAATGCCAAACCAGTAAGCCCGCCGCTACAGCAGCCACCTCAGTTCCCACCGCTACGCCGGTTGCAGCACAGCAGAAAGACTACAAGTACCAGACCGTAGAAGGCGACCCGCTCAAAGCCCGCATCTACACCCTAGCCAACGGCCTGACCGTTTACCTGTCCGATTACGACGATGCGCCGCGCATCCAAACGTACCTAGCCGTTCGGGCCGGTTCCAAAAACGACCCCGCTACGGCCACTGGTCTTGCGCACTACCTAGAACACATGGTGTTCAAGGGCACCTCGAAGCTGGGCAGCCAGAACTGGGCAACCGAAAAACTTGAATTAGACAAGATCGAAGCGCTTTACGAGTTGTACCGCAGCCAGCGCAACGACCCCGCTGCCCGCAAGCGCACCTACCACCAAATCGACTCGATATCGAGCGTAGCGGCCAAGTACGCCGTAGCCAACGAGTACGACAAGGTGATGGGCGCTATCGGGGCCAAAGGCTCGAATGCGTACACGTCGGTGGAGCAAACGGTGTATCAGGAAGATATTCCGAGCAACCAGATCGAGAAGTGGGCCGCTATCCAGAGCGAGCGGCTCGGCGAGTTGGTGCCGCGCTTGTTCCACACCGAGCTAGAGGCGGTGTACGAAGAGAAAAACCGCGGCCTCGACAACGACTTTTCCAAGGAGTACGAAGCCCTGAACCGCAGCCTTTACCAGAAGCACCAGTACGGCACCCAAACCACGATTGGCACCATCGAGCACCTGCAAAACCCGTCTATTACGGAGATTAAGCGGTATTTCGAGAAGTACTACGTGCCCAATAACGTTGCCTTGTGTTTGAGCGGCGACCTGGACTACGACCAGACCATCCGCCTCATCGACCAGTACTTCGGCAAGCTACCGAACAAGCCCGTACCGGCCTTCACGCCCGCCCAAGAAGCGCCTCTCACGGCGCCGCTAGTGAAGGAAGTAGTTGGCCCCGATGCCGAAAACGTGATGCTTGGCTTCCGTTTTCCCGGCACCACGTCGCGGGAGGCGCTGGTGCTGCGCATGGTTGATAAAATCCTAAGCAACGGCCAGGCTGGTTTGATTGACCTCAACCTCAACCAGAAGCAGACGGTACTGCAAGCCGCCTCGTTTACGGATATCAATAACGACTACTCTTCACACATTCTGTACGCCACGCCGCGCCAAGGGCAGAAACTAGAGCAAGTGCGCGACCTGCTGCTCGCGCAGCTTGACAAGGTGAAGCAGGGCGACTTCCCGGAGTGGCTGATTCCAGCCATCGTCAACAACGAAAAGCTACAGCGCACCAAGAGCTACGAAAGCAACGAGGCCCGCGCGGGCGCCTTTGTGGCTGCGTTTGTGGCCCGCGAAGATTGGAAAGATTACCTCAGGCAGATAGACGACTTCGCCACCATCACCAAGGAAGAAGTGATGCGCGTGGCCGGTCAGTACTACGGCCCCGGCTACGCCGTGGTGTACAAGCGCACCGGCAAAGACCCCAACACGGTGAAGGTAGTGAAGCCGGCCATTACGCCGGTGCCCGTGAACCGCGAAGTAGCGTCCGACTTTTACAAGCAGGTTACCAGCCTTGCTTCGCCCGAGTTGCAGCCGGTGTTTGTTGACTACAAAAAAGACATTCAAGAGACGAAGCTGGCCTCGGGTATACCGGTGTTCTACACCCGCAACACCGAAAACAACCTCTTCAACTTGTACTACGTGCTCGACCTGGGCACGAATAACGACCCCAAGCTCGGCCTCGCCGCCGACTACCTCCAGTACCTCGGTACGGGCAAATACAACGCGGCGCAGCTTCAGCAAGAGTTCTATAAGCTCGGCTGCTCCTTCGCCGTCAGCAGCGGCCAGGACCGGATTTTCGTTAGCCTCAGCGGCCTCGACAGCAACATGGAGCCAGCCTTGCAGCTTTTCGAAAGCTTGCTGGCGGCTCCTAACCCGGATGCGGCGGCCCTCAAGAATATGGTGGCCGGCGTGCTGAAGTCGCGCCAGGATGCCAAGCTCAACAAGCAGGTGATTTTGAGCCAGGCCATGGTGAACTTCGCCAAGTATGGCCCCAAGAACCCGTTCACCAGCCAGCTTAGCGAGAAAGAGCTAAAGGCCCTGAAACCAGAGCAGCTAACAGCCCTTATCAAGAGCATCCCGACCTATCAGCACCGTGTGCTGTATTATGGTCCACGCGCAGCTGATGGATTAACGGCTACGCTCAACACCAACCATAAAACGCCCGCCAAGCTCACGCCAGTACCGGCCAACAAGGAATTTGCCGAGCAACCCATGGACTCGCGCAAAGTGTATTGGGTGGACTACAACATGGTGCAAGCGGAAATCCTGTTCCTCTCGAAAGGGCCGGTGTACGATAAGTCCATCGTGCCGACGACCAGCCTCTACAACGAGTATTTCGGGGGCAGCATGGGCAGCATCGTGTTTCAGGAGCTGCGCGAGTCGAAGGCGCTGGCGTACTCGGCTTCTTCGCGCTTCGCCAACGCCGACAAAGCCGGCCGCAGCAGCTACAACCTGAGCTACATCGGCACGCAGTCCGACAAGTTGCCGGAAGCCATGGCAGGTATGAATTCCTTGCTCAACGATATGCCGGTGGCCGAAGCCAACCTGCAAATTGCCAAGAACGCCATCCGCAACAGCATTGCCACCGAGCGCATCACTAAGTCCGATATCCTGTTCAGCTACGAACGCGCCAAACGCCTCGGCCTCGACTATGACTTGCGCCGCGACGTGTATGAGCAAACGCCGAATATGAGCTTTGCGGACCTACAGAAATTCCAGCAGGCTCGCGTGAAAGGCCAGAATCAGACCATACTGGTAATCGGCTCCAAGGACCGTCTCAATTTCAAGGAACTCGCCAAGTACGGCCAGCTCCAGCAACTTTCGCTGAAAGAGATTTTCGGCTACTAGTGTCGCGCCTCCTAGCTTCTCTTCTAAAGAGCTATCGAGAGTAGAGCCCTGCACAACAATCAACTACCAAAACACCAATAACCGTCAATTAACAACTGACAATTTCCCCAATGGCAGAAAAAATCACCATCAAAAACGGCAAGCTGAATGTACCCGACCAACCTACAATACCTTTTATTGAAGGCGACGGTACAGGTCCGGACATCTGGGCGGCTTCTGTGCGAGTATTTGACGCGGCCGTAGAAAAAGCCTACGGTGGTTCGCGCAAGTTGGTGTGGAAAGAAGTGTTGGCCGGCGAGAAATCCTTTAAACAAAACAACAACTGGCTGCCCAATGAGACCTTAGATGCGTTCCGCGAATATCTCGTAGGCATCAAAGGCCCCCTAACTACGCCCGTAGGCGGCGGTATCCGCTCCCTGAACGTGGCCCTACGCCAGGAACTCGACCTCTATGCCTGCGTGCGTCCTGTACGGTGGTTTGAAGGGGTTCCGTCGCCCGTGAAGCAGCCCAACCTGACCGATATGGTGATCTTTCGCGAAAACACTGAAGACATCTACGCTGGTATCGAGTACATGAATGGGACGCCGCAGGCGCAGAAAATGCTGGAATTCCTGCAAGACGAGATGGGCGTGAAGAAGATTCGCTTCC
>NZ_CAXTBM010000107.1:0-11802 GCF_964242765.1 uncultured Hymenobacter sp. | reverse complement strand
TCCTAAGCACCATCCGCAGATGGGCCGTTGTCTTGGCCTACCCCGACTCGCTTAATGAGCTTAATCGTTTTGTTACGCTTTACATGCTTCCAACTAGCGTGCTGCTACTTGAAAGCCCTACCAATTTGTCTTTCCCAAACATTCAAAGAACGTGTGCTAGTCCCTGTTGGACCAACCGAGTGACTACCATTCGTAGTCATTTTATGCTTCTTCTATCAGGCTGCCTTACTATAAACAGCTTCCAGAAAGTGTTTCGTTCACGCTACTGCAACTATTTTTTTGTTACCGCTTATACGCTTTTGATGAAGCGGGCTGCAAAGGTAGTAAGAATTTTTTAACATGAAAGAAAGTTTGAAAAAATCTAGAAGCTTTCTTAGCTGTTTTCAATCTAGCTGTATTACTCTCACCCTGGTTGGCCACCTATTATGGCCTTGTTGTGAAGCGGGGTGCAAAGGTAGTAAGATTTTTTTCTTCTCCAAACAGAAACGTCAATTTTTAGTGACTTTTCTTAAGAGAAGCTTTTCAAGTAATCATCAAGGTTGCGTGAGAGACAATACAGAAAGGGAAACAACATGGTTCCTGAGAAATGTATTCTCTATGGTATTCACGGCGTTGAGCCCTAGCCAATGAATCGAGTTGCCAGACTATTGCCTTATTCTTCGAATGGTCGCTCATTACTTCGGAAGCAGGTAATGGCCTTAACACTTCACCGTAATAAATTCTAGATCAGTTGAGTTTCTCTCTTATGTTTCTTTATTAGTTATGATAGCTAGTATACATGCTTATGCACCGCTTTTGATTACCCTACCTCAATTAGACTACATGCCTTACTTGCACAACTAATCACGATAGTTGAGGGCAGGTTTACGGTCGCCTAACAAGGGTTTGTAGGTGTATGCTCCTACGTCTTTTTTGAATTCTTCTTTTGCTTGCTGCGGCAAGGTGGGCATAGTGAACAAGTCAATGGCTGTTAGCGTCATCGTTTTAGCCGCCACCATCATGCCTTTAGTACCTATTTCGGTGCCGTCGCAGGCTACGGCTTGCCATCTATGCGCGGGCGTGCCGGGCACCCAGGTAGCTGCTTCCAAACCTACCGTGGGCACTATGTAACTGACGTCGCCTACGTCGGTGCTGCCTCCGCCTTCTCGGGTTTCGAACTTTCCCACGGTGGAGGCTGCAGTTAAGGGTGGCACCGCAAAACCCAGTGAGGCTTGAATCTTGCGGCCGAACTCAACTTCCTGAGTGGTGTATGACACGCCGCCGACCTGATCAAGGTTGTGCTGTAGAGCCCGAGCTAGGGTTTCGTTGAGTAGTAAGTCGTGGGTGCCCCCAATGATTTCATAGTCCATGGTGGTGCCGGTACCTACTGCGGCGCCTTCAGCAGCTTTCACCACTCGCTCGAAAATCTGTTTGACGTCATCCTTCTTAGGGTGTCGTACATAATAATACACCTCGGCGTAATCTGGAACCACGTTAGGGGCTTTGCCGCCGCTGGTGATGACGTAGTGGATGCGGGTTTCTTGTGGTACATGTTCGCGCATCAGGTTCACCATATGGTTCATGGCTTCTACAGCATCTAGAGCACTCCGTCCACGCTCTGGCGCCATGGCCGCGTGTGCAGAAATGCCGTGGAACCGGAATTTAGCCGAAGAATTTGCCAAGTAGTTGTTCATCATGGCGCGGTTCTCACTGCCCGGATGCCAGTGCACAACAGCATCAACGTCCTGAAACAAACCGGCACGCACCATATATACTTTACCACTACCCCCTTCTTCGGCCGGGGTGCCATACACTTTAATTGTGCCTTTGATTTTGCCGGTTTCTAGCAACTTTTTCAATTCAATGCCAGCGGCTACACTTGCGGTGCCAAACAGGTTGTGTCCGCAGCCATGCCCTGCGTCCTTACCAGAAACAGGCTTTTTTTCCGGCGTGGCCTGTTGTGATAAGCCTGGTAGGGCATCAAACTCGGCTAGAATTCCAATGACTGGCTTGCCGCTGCCATAGGTCGCCACAAAAGCGGTAGGGATATCTGCTACACCCGCCTGCACAGTGAATCCTTGCTCGCGCAGAGTTTGCTGTAGCAGAGCAGAGCTTTGCGTTTCCTTATAGCCCACTTCTGCATATTCCCAGATCTGTAAGGCAATTTTTTGGTATGTCGTATAGCCTGCTTGTATATCCTTGATTGCCTGTTGTTTCACCACATTAGCCCGACTTGGCTTTTCCTTAGATAGAGATGCGGCCGATAGGCACAAAGCGGCAAGTAGCACGCAGGAAGCAGTTTGTTTCATGTATTCTCAAGAATTATAGAGGGCAAAGAAAGCTTTGTCGTTCTCTCATGATTGACTACTCACATGGAACGTGTTTTATAGCAGACCTCGTAACGCAATTTCAGTTGCTTGATGGGTATGGTTGGCTCGATACTATAGAGTTGCTCAAAACGAATTGACTCACTGGCATCCATCAAGGGGTCTACAGCTTCGGAGTTCGACCTTCAAGACATCTGGACTTTCAGAAATGGTTAAGAGGTTTATCATAAAACTATTCAACTATTTATGGAGTATCTTATACTCTGGTTGATAGACTTGAAACAATGCTAGTCAGTCTTTGTATGCATCAAATTTGTGCTTGGTTTTCGACCCT
Organism: uncultured Hymenobacter sp.; assembly: GCF_964242765.1. NCBI lineage: Bacteria > Pseudomonadati > Bacteroidota > Cytophagia > Cytophagales > Hymenobacteraceae > Hymenobacter > uncultured Hymenobacter sp. The sequence goes on along the minus strand of NZ_CAXTBM010000107.1, from coordinate 9,162 downwards.
ACAATTGTCCTAGTTCAAATATTGGAGGCGTAATTATGAAAATCCACTAATCCTAGCTATCCTTGAAGGATAGCAGCAAACCAAGATAAGTTAGGATTCCATTTGTAGCTCAACATCGAATGAATCATTTTCCTGCCGCCTTAGTGCTCCGTGCGCCTACCGATGCTGTCCAATGCAGTTCCAATGTCAACTCCTGTGTGTTGCAATTTGAATGTTGTTCCGTTAAAGCATCTTGGCCATAACCATAGGTGAATTGGCTACATACCTGGGTTTGTCGGAGATACTCTACAAAGCCTTTGAGTAAGCTGAATTCGTTGCGTGTGCTCCGCTAAGAACTGGAGACAATGGAGTTAGCGCTTGATCTGCATGAAAGCCGAGGTTTATTGAATTTATAGAAGGGACAATCTGTAGGCTTCAAGCACAAAATTCTAGTCCGAAGAGAATAGAGTTAGCGAGACACTTAGAGGCCTTTTTGTTGAACTCTCTCATAGCTCTGTGACGGCACTAGTTGATGTGAACAATAAAAGAGATTCAAGTATGGATACGTTATCTACTGCAATACCTCCAACTCGTCCAAACGGGCCGAACTTATGGCAGTGGCTGTTGCGTAGCGTGGGGTTGGAGGCATGGTTCCAACAAACGCCTGTTGGCACGCAGGCTGGACGTGAGGAAAGAGTGTTTCTGCAACTGGCATTACCTGGTATTTCGGATGCTACCAACGCCTCCAAATCAGCGCTTTTAACCGAGGCGCTGGGCGAATGCTTGACTGCTATCCAAGCGGGTGGCGGAAAAATAGCGAGTTGCCAAGGCGGCAGTCTTCTACTGACTTGGCCAGTGGAATTGGGTGAACAGCAGGTAGTGTCCGCGTATTTCCTGCTGCGTGAGCGGGTGCGCCACCTTACTCGCCATCAGGAATTGTTCGGAGCAGCTAGCCTGGGCTGGGTTACACTACGCCAGGCAAGGGCTGGGCTGAGCTATCAGGGAGAGGTAGTGAACCAGGTAGCTGGCATCTTGCGCGAGAACCAGCAATCGGGTTACGGCCTACTTATTTCGGCGGCCTTACACCACCGCCTCGACCAAACATTACCGTTTCGGCATGAACTGCACGTAGGCTTCAACTTACCGAGTCATCGTTACCCAGCGACCCTTTTCAGGGTGACCTCCGAATTGACTTACGAATCAGACCAACCACGTATTGAAGAGCTAGCCTCTGCCACAAGCGCCGAAAGGGTCCCTTACCTTCCCTGCCTATAGGCTGATCTGTATTCTTTATTTACTCTGAATTAGCTGCCTTACTGAGGCCCAAGGGCGATAATTCATCTTACGAGGGCATCGCAACCACCAACCACCACATGACACAGCAACAAGGACATATTGCTCCAGCAGAAGGCAAATTAGGCGTTTTACTACCCGGAATGGGAGCCGTCGCAACTACTCTTATTGCGGGCGTATTGGCCGTGCGTAAAGGGGGCCCCCAACCCATCGGCTCACTTACGCAGATGGGCAATATTCGCGTTGGCAGCCGCACCGAAAACAACCATCCTAAGATCAAAGACTTCGTGCCATTGACGGCGCTAAACGATATCGAATTTGGCGGCTGGGATGTATACGACGACAATGTGTACCAAGCGGCGCTAAAAGCCGAAGTGTTGGATGCGCGACTGCTGGAAACCATTCGGCCGGAGTTGGAGGCGCTCAAGCCCATGAAAGCGGCGTTTGATCAGCATTACGTGAAGAACCTAGATGGCACTCACGTGAAGACTTATACCACTAAGTATGACTTGGCCGAACAACTCATCGGCGACATTCGCACCTTCAAGGCTACCCGCAACTGTAACCGCTTGGTGATGGTATGGTGTGGCTCAACAGAAATCTATCATGAGTTGTCTGCGGTGCATCAAACGCTTGCTAGCTTCGAGGAAGGGCTGCACACCAACGCGCCCAACATCGCGCCGAGCATGATTTATGCTTATGCCGCCCTCAAGGAAGGCGTGCCCTTCGTGAACGGAGCGCCCAACCTGACGGTGGACGTGCCGGCTTTGCTGGAGCTAGCTCATACCACGAACACGCCCGTTGCGGGCAAGGATTTCAAGACCGGTCAGACGCTGATGAAAACCATCGTGGCGCCGGGCCTCGCCGCCCGTGCCTTGGGAGTGAAAGGTTGGTTTTCCAGCAACATCCTGGGCAACCGCGACGGGCTGGTACTCGATGACCCCGACAACTTCAAGACCAAGGAAGTGTCGAAGCTCAGCGTGCTCGAAGATATTCTCGACCCCGAGGCCAACCCCGATTTGTATGGCGACATGTACCACAAGGTGCGCATCAACTACTACCCGCCCGCCGGCGACAACAAGGAGAGCTGGGACAACATCGACATCTTTGGCTGGCTAGGCTATCAGATGCAAATCAAAATCAATTTCCTATGCCGCGACTCTATTTTGGCGGCTCCTTTGGTGCTGGATTTGGCTTTATTCATCGACCTAGCTAAGCGGGCCAACATGAGTGGCATTCAGGATTGGCTGTCGTTCTATCTGAAAGCGCCGCAAACCTTGCCGCACCATCGGCCCGAGCACGACATTTTCAAACAGCTAACGACACTGCACAACACCTTGCGCCGCCTGATGGGTGAAGAACCGGTTACGGATATGGCCCCGGAGGAATATCAGAATGCGCTTGGCGTCTGGTAATCAATCCGGGAGTTGGACATGTAAACTGATTGCCTCGGTGCTGGGCATTGGCTACGTGAAAGGGGGCGGCACGGTAGCAGCTGTTGCCTGCTGCCTCCTTCTGTATCTGACCCGCGCTTGGGGCCTGACGCTCCATCCGTGGCCAGTTGTCCTGCTTACTGTGGGCTTGCTGGCCTTGGGAACTTGGGCGGCACAGCGAGTCGAGCCTATCTGGGGCAAAGACAACTATCGGGTGGTAATAGACGAGGTGGCTGGTATGTGGATCAGCGTACTTTTTGTTTCCCTTACCGGCCCCAGGTTGCTAGCGGGCCTGGTGTTGTTTCGATTCTTTGATATTGCTAAGCCTCTCTTCATCAGAAAAATGGAAAAGCTGCCGGGTGGGCTTGGCGTAATGATGGACGACGTACTGGCTGGCATTTATGCCAACGTGCTGTTGCAGGTCGGAATTTATTTTCGCTTTTTCTAAGTGCATTATCCTCGATTGGTTAAGGCTCAGGCGGCTTCGTTAGCCGCTACGGCCCTCGATTTTCTGGTCACTATCGGCTGTGTGGAGGTATTGCACAGCTGGTATCTGGCTGCTACTATCCTGGGCAACATGGTTGGTGGCATCACCAATTTCTACCTTGGGCGACATTTCGTTTTCGATGCTTCGCGGCAAAACGTCCGGGTGCAGGGTAGCCGGTACTTAGGGGTATGGCTGGGTAGTATGCTACTGAATGCGGCAGGAGTATATCTCTGCACGCAGGTGCTGCATACCAACTATGTAATCAGTAAAATAGTGGTTTCCCTCCTAGTCGGTATCGGTTTCAACTATCTGTTGCAGCGGCACTTCGTATTTCCAAAATCGTGACTGGCTTGTCGGTCACGCCCTAGGCTGGCCGCCTTACGCCGAAGCCCGTAAGGAGTATCACCTATTTTCGAGCTATTTCGGCTAGATGTGGTAAAGCAGCTCAATCACTTCGCCCCTTTTGATAGAGCAGAATAGCTTTCATGGTCGCTTCAAACCAGATTTTACAATGAAAACCCGTCTGCTTACCGCATGAACGTAGCCACTCTTCGCACCGCCCTGCAACAAGGAATTTACACGGTTATAAATCCTTTCGTGAAACTTCTCATCAGGATTGGTTTCACGCCGAATACCGTCACGCTGACGGGCTTGCTACTCAATATCGGGGTGGCCGTGCTCTTCATCGTTGGGGGCGAGGAAGGTAACCGCGGCGACTTGCGCTACGTGGGTTGGGGTGGGGCGCTCATCTTGTTTGCCGGCCTCTTCGATATGCTCGACGGCCAAGTGGCACGCTTGGGCAATATGAAAAGCGAATACGGGGCCCTCTTCGATTCGGTGCTGGACCGCTACAGCGAGTTGTTTACATTTCTGGGTATCTGCTACTATCTGGTGGCCCACCATTACTTTCTTAGCTCGCTGTTTGCCTTTATTGCCCTGATTGGGTCGATGATGGTCAGCTACACGCGGGCCCGGGCCGAAGGGCTAGGTATAGAATGCAGCGGCGGGCTGATGCAGCGCCCGGAGCGGGTGGTACTGCTCGGCGTGAGTGCATTAGCCTGTGGCATCAGTTCCGCTTACCTAGGCGACAATTATAAGCTCTACGTACCGGGGTTGCCCTTCCACATCTTCGAGACGATGTCGATTTTCACGCTCCCAATCACAGTGTTGGCAGTATTATCGAATATCACGGCGGTTTCCCGGCTCCTGCAAGCCAAGAAAGGATTGGCGCAAAAAGCTGCCACTCCACCCACTACCTCTCCTGGCAAGAAAGTGGCGGCCACTGCTTTGCTGCTAGCGGCTGGCGTACTGCTCACCCAACCAGGGAAAAGTGGAACCGCACCATTGTCGGGGCCCACTTTTCCCGTCCCGACGGGCATCGCCAACCAGCTATTCTACTTGCAGCGCGACCCAAATACCAACACAGTTATCTATCAACTCAATGTGAACGGGGCAGGCAAACTCAATGAAAATGAGCCCATTCGCATTTTTTGGTTGCGCTATGCCGAGCAAGGCCAGCGGCAGGAACTAGATTTCATTCAGCGCAAATTTGCCTACGGCCTTAATACCAAGAAGCTAGCCCCAGAAAAGTACGAGCTAAAGTTTTTCGCTTACGGCAAGGTTCGTTTCTTCCTGATGAGGTCCAGCACGGACAAGGCGTTTCACGTTTACACGACCGTTGCCAACCAGCAACTAGTGCTAGAACGTATTTTTCTGCGCATTGAAGGCGGCACGTTCTGGGTACCCAACGTCAAATACATCGAACTGAGCGGGTGGAACGCGGCAACTCGCGAGCCGGTAGTGAAACGGTTTACGGTGTAGTTGCGCAGTTAGCCGCACAGTAGTATCCCAACGAATCTGAAGTTCTAGCTTACCCCGATGCCCGCCCCTTTACCAGGACCCAACGGCGTGAACACCACCAGAAAAGGTGGCCTGCTCGTTTTGCTGTTATCGGTTGTGTACCTCCTAGTGTCGTATGTTTTGATCGGTTTCCGGTCCGAGCAGTTGGTGCTGGTGGGGCTATGCAACGCGTGTTATTTCCTGTCGGAAACCACCCGGCGCTTGATCATCGGCTTCTCTATTTTTGTGGTCTTCTGGATTCTATATGATTACATGAAGGCCTTTCCAAACTACGCTTACCGGGCAGTAGACATCGCGCAACTTTACAGCGCCGAGAAAAGTCTATTTGGCATTCCTTTTCAAAATAAATCGCTCACTCCCAACGAATTCTGGCTGATCAACCACAATGCTTTTTTGGATGTAGTGTGTGGTATTTTCTACTTGTGCTGGGTGCCGGTTCCGTTGGCATTTGCCGGGTATCTGTTCTTCCAGAACCGGCCTATGTTCTTTGAATTTTCTCTGACCTTCCTGTTGGTAAACTTGCTTGGCTTTGTGGTGTATTACTTGCACCCCGCCGCCCCGCCGTGGTACGTGCAGCAGCATGGTTTTGCCTTTCAGCCCCTGACAATGGGCAGCACGGCTGGGCTGTCGAGGTTCGATGCTCTCTTTGGCGTCGGCGTGTTTGCTTCCATCTACGCGAAAAATTCCAACATTTTTGCGGCTATGCCCTCCCTACATTGCGCGTATCCAGTAATCGTGCTGTACTACGCCGACCGCAACCGTTCTGGCGTCTTCACTCAGATCTTTGCCACTATCATGGGAGGCATTTGGTTTGCAGCAGTTTACACCAGCCACCATTATGTGCTAGATGTGTTGGCAGGTATAGCTGTTGCCTTGGTAGGCATGGTACTAGTGCGGTTGTTGCTAGCCAAAAGCAGGACCTTCAACCGCTTCATAGCGCGCTTTCTGCAACTCACCGCTGCATCAAGCGCAGACCGCTCTGCCTTTACTACCGTCGTTGTGGATAGGAAACTGAAAGATGAGGGCTGACTATTTGCGCTTTTAGCACAGAAGTGGCAGCCATATTAAGACTTAAAGGTGCGCCTTCGATGACTGAAAGCAAGGCCACCGCCAAACACGACTGCTGCGCGGCCAACTTAGCATGCTGCAAGCTGTGCTATCATAGCCGAAAGGAGTCGCCGCTCAAATAAAGCCTACCGAATCGTGGCAGGGATGTATCTACCTGGAAGAGCTGAAGCAGGCCGGCAGAGCTTGTTTACATGCGTAGTCGTACGCACCCCTAAAGTAGTGTTGACAATTAGGTGGGTGTGGTGTGAAGCAATAGTGCTAGTTTAGCAGCTTCTATTCTTTTTTCTATTTCCTATTTATGCTCCGGGTTACTGTCAAGCAGACCATCGGTATCGATACGGGTTTGCTTAAGCCTGATAGAAAAGCTGAGGCCTATTATGTGGCTCAGATTAAAAGAAAATTACGCGACGTTCAGTGCGCAGTCCATAGTACTAGGCCTGATATTCACTTACTGCCAGAGCTAGGCGGCTATTCCGTGAGCTTGGAAAACGAGTGCTGCCAAGCCTTTACCGACTTGTGTCTCATGAAGCTGCACCAATAGTACTCCCTTACCAAAAGCACGAAGCCTCGATTCTTATGCCAAGTGTTTAGAGTGCTACCAACCGTAGAGCCACACTGCGACGGTCAAAAACAGAAAGATTGTCATCAAAAGAACCCATCCAATCTTATCGATAGTACTTAGTTCTTGATAGACCGGCCGCCGGCGCCTTCTTGAATTAGCCTTGCCAAACATCATCGATTACATACTAAATAGAAGCTCTAAGGTAAGTAGTCAGGATCTATGGCTTCGCCTCAGGATGCAAATTTTTACGAATATTTTACCTACAGCTGATCAGTAGTTCCAAATTCTATCTGCGTTGCCGATTGCTTGAACCTTGTTAGTTTGCCCAATAGTTCTCGCATGTTGCTATTGAGCCGTCCTTAGTTGCGTTAGCAACACCTGCATTTAGGCTACCATCTATTTTGTTGCCAGTTCAATACCCCTGGGCAAGCGCCAAGGAGATTAGAATATGCAAACTAGTTAGCCTGCTCTCTGGTCTGCATATCTCTATTTTACAAGCGTTTGTAAGGCAAGTGCATGCACTTAACTGCTCCCATCATGAGCATAATAGCCAAGAGCGAGGTTGCCACAGAAACCCACCGAAGGCAGGCCAGAAAGCTCGGCTGATTAGAAGTTTCTAGGTTAGATTGTGGAGCCCGGTTTAGGCTTGTTTGTATTTAATATCAGTTGGTAAACGCCCCACTTAGGTAGAGACAGCCACTACTGGGTGGCTACCCAGCTTACTTTTCAGCTCACTAAGTCACTTATGGGTGACGCTCCCTACTATAGGCAAAACTGCTTCTTAGCCAGACAAAGGGAGTGCCGTAGCTTAGCGGCTTAGAGCTAGAATTTGTACTTCAAAAGCTAATCCTATTTACATCATTAATCAAATACTAGCTTATAAGGCTTTATAGCTATATGAGAGGCATTTAGATCCTAGTTTCTACAAGAATAAGATAAAGCGACGCACTGGAAATGTTATAATTGTCAAAAAAAATTTAAATAAACAGTTAAATATTTCTTTCCTTTAACGAGGTATTTACAAAAAATATCAGAAATTTTACATCCGAAATGCAAACAAGAGAAAAGGGTTTGACTGTAAAGAGCCACCCAAAACTCTGAACTACACAAGTTCTAAATCTGAATTAGCGAAGGAGAATGATATGAATTACAGATACTATTTATTCAAAAAATTGAACTATTCCGCTCATTTTGGCAAGCCCTGGCAGATTATCCTGTTTTGGCTTGCGCTCCACCGTGAGCAAGCCTCCAAACTGATTCCGTCCGGAACAGTAGTGCGGATGCCTTTGGCGAGTTAAGCTCTCCGATTCAACTAGCCAGCTTTTGTTCGAGCAAGAGCCCCAAGGTGCGAGACCTGCCTTTCCTATACACCAAGTTTACTATCCGACTTCTCACGCTATAACTGCCTATTGGTAGGCGCAATTAAGTGTTCCAACCTCTTGATGAGCTAAGCGCACAGATGCTGAAAGCCAGTGTCGATAATCAGACCTGCATCAATCATCGCTCTACTCGTACAGACAACCCCTTGACTCGACCGGGCCCACTGCAAGCTGCTCTTGGCCAAACACAATTGCTAATCACGCATAACCTCCAATCCAACAATCTATTAGCCACCATTGCAAACTGTAAGTGCTTAGTTTTTTCAGAACCACGAAAAAGCCACCCACTTCCTAAACCTCTTGCTATGAAACACAATCTTTACTACAGTAAGAAGTGCCTTACTCTAGGGCGCGTCTGGTTTACTGTACTTATCTTCCTCTGCCTTTGCGTGGCTCTTCCAGTGAACTCACTGGCCCAGGCCTCCCCAAAGAAAGGTGTAGCCGCTAGCGCTTCGCAAGGAAGTACCAGCAACAAAGACAAAGAAAAGAAAAAGAAAAAAGCCAAACTGCCGCCCGAGCCGCTGATTGGGGCGCGCTTGGCTAATGCCCAGTACAACTTCTCATTTTCGCCCAGCGGCCTAAAAGGCGTCACGCTTGAGAACCCAACCTCGTTGCAGTTCGGTCCTGATAGACGTCTGTACGTCTCGCAGCAGAACGGCCTTATTAAGGCTTTGACCATCAGACGAGATGCAGCAAATGATTACACAGTGACGGCCACTGAGGAAATCACGCTGATTAATTCAATTCCTAACCACGACGATAACGGCCAAGTTAACCCTGGCGTGACCACGCGTCAGGTCACGGGCATCCTGGTTACGGGCACGAGTAACAGCCCGGTGCTGTATGTTTCGTCTAGCGACAGCCGTATTGGTGGGCCCGGCGGAGACCTGAACCTGGATACCAACTCGGGCATTGTCTCGCGCCTGACGCGCAGCGGCACTACTTGGAGCAAGATGGACTTAGTGCGTGGGCTGCCTCGCTCCGAGGAGAATCATGCCTCCAACGGCATGCAGCTCGACAACAACATCCTCTATCTGGCTCAGGGCGGCCATACCAATGCTGGCTCGCCTTCCACCAACTTCGCCTACACGCCCGAGTACG
>NZ_CAXTBM010000106.1:0-11876 GCF_964242765.1 uncultured Hymenobacter sp. | reverse complement strand
GTGCGCATTCTGTGAAGGTTAAAGACTGATTGTTGATTGTTAACCGTTGCGAAAAAAAGTTGATTGTTGCTTTCGCCGCTGCGGCAAAGCAACAATCAACCATTCAACAATCAGCAATTAATTTACCGTATTGAGCAGCTTGCAGCCACTGTACTGCGGGTCGACTTCGATGAAGACACTGCCGCGGTTCTTCTCAAACCACTCATCCAGCGCCTTGTTTTTCTTTTCCGACAACGCGGCCTGCGCCAATTTTTGGTAGTCGTCTTTGAAGTTGGCTTGGTGAGGCGGCGTATTCGATTTCAACCAGATAATACGCATAGCGTCTTTGCCATCGTCGGTGCGGTAAGGCATGGGAGGCGTAACGTGGCCCACCTTCATGGTGTCGATGGTGAAGAAGATAGCCGGATCCAGCTTGTCGAGCGGCAGGTAGCTGCTACCGTCCTCACGGTTCTGGAGCAAGCCTCCGTTGGCGCCCGACTGCTTGTCGTCGGAATTGTCTTTGGCAGCTTTGGCAAACGTGATGCTGTCGGCCAGAATACGGCGGCGCAAGGTGGTGAGGTCCTTTGCGGCTTCGTTCACGTCGGTGCTACCAGTAGTGGGCTTCAGCAAAATATGGCGGGTGCTGAACTGGTCGCCTTTGCGCTCGATCAGCTGAATAAGGTGAAAACCAAATTGGGATTCCACTACCGGCGAGAGGCCACCCGGCTCCAGCCGTAGCGCTGCCGCCTCGTATTCAGGCACCAATTCTTTGCGCTTGAAGAAGCCCAAGTAGCCGCCCTGTGCTCCCGAGCCGGGGTCTTCGGAAAACTGCTTAGCCAGCGCCTCGAAACTTTCGCCGGCCAGAATGCGGGCTCGCAAGTCGTTGAGTTTGGCTTGGGTTGCTTGCTTGGCCGAGGTATTTACCTTGGCAAACTTGATGATCTGGCCGACTTCCACTTCCGTAGAATAGTAGGGAAGGCTGTCTTTGGGAATACGGTTGAAGTACTGCCGTACTTCCCGGGGCGTCACAGTCACTTTGCCGGCAATCTGCTCCTGCATCTTCTGCTGAACTAATTGCTCTTTCACCTGGGGCCGCAAGTCTTCCTTGAGCTGCTTGATGGGCTTGTTGTAATACTCCTCTAGCTTCTTCTCCGAGCCGATTTGCTGGGCAAAGTAGTTCATGCGGCGGTCCAACTCACCTTTCACCTGCGAGTCCTCCACTACCACCGAGTCCGTTTCGGCTTTAGCCAGCAGAAGCTTGTTGAGCGCTAAGCTTTGCAGCACTCTACACTGCATATCGGGAGGCAGGGGTTTGCCATCGGCCCGAGCCTTTTCCTGCGCCATGATGGTTTCCAGGTCGGAGCGCAATACAATCTGATTGTCGATTTTGGCAATAATACCATCAACAATCGTTTGGCCGACGGGGCGGCCTACGCCCAATTGGGCGTAGCTGGCAGAAAAGGTGCCAGCTAGCAGCAATACGGTCAGTAAGGCTGCCCGTTTCAATACATTAATAGAAGGAGTCATGGGATGATTCAAGAGGTATGTTCGGTACCGAGCAACAGTACTACCGAACCAGGCAGCCAACAGAACGCAGAAAGCCACGCGTAAATTTCAACATAAATCCTTTCTCCGACAAAAACCAGACGGCATCTAGATTTCAAAGCAAAGAGACCAGAACTGGTTGCTGCGTTGCATGACAGTTGAGGCCGCATTTCAAAATGCTTGGACTGCCTTGCATCACCAAAAGTAAAAGAGCAAATGGCATTGCAAAGCCCTACTCAACTGGTTTATTCGAATAGGCTTTTTGCGCAGTTCCAGCGGCACTTTCATAATTTGAAAGTTGGATTGTAGCCAAACAAAAAGCCCCGGCCGAAACCGGGGCTTTTCCTTAACACGTTCGGGGCTACTTAGATACCAACTTGTCTACTTCAGCCGTGTTGATCTGGACCGGGTACTTGGTGCGAAGCTGCGCTATCCATTCTTTTTCCAGGAAATTCTGATAATCGGAAGTGGCAAGGCCACGCGCTTCAGCCAGTGTTTTGGGGCCAGCGGGCAACGTCTTGTCGATAACAACGGTGAAGTAGCGGCCGTCCTTTTGCACATCGTACGAGCCGGGGCCCCGGCTCATCAGCTCGTCAACCACCTTGTTGTCGCCTTTGGCAAAGGCCTTCTGCGTGATTTGGACCGACAGCGGATTTTGCGCGTTCAACTGCTCTTCCAACGCCGTAACACTGGAGCTGAATACAGCAGGAGCCAAGGTATTGTCGGTGGTAGCTTTGGTTTGCGCGGTTTGCCTGATGCGGCTGGCGGGCAAACCCTTGCTGGTAAGGTAAGTGGCTACGGCCGCCGCCCGCCGCTGCGCAAGAGCCGCGGTTTCGCCTTTCTTGTAGCGGCCCGTAAGAGTCACACTCAAAGCGGTGTCGGCTTGCATGGTGCTAGCCAAAGCATCCAGGGTCAGGCGCGAGCCTTTCGTAATCTTATCGGTGCTGCCGGTGAAGCCAATAGGCTGAGGGGCCAAACGCGCTACAGCATAGCGGCCAACTTCAAGCTGCTGCCGGGCCTGCGTCAGCAGAGCCGGCGAGGCCGCGCTAATAACCGTGCCCTGTACCCGGTTTTCCCACTGATATTTGCTTTGGTTTTCAGTGAAGTATTTCTGCAAGCCCACGGTGTCCTCAATGGCCTTGCTCCATACTTTTTCGTCCATGAGTTGAAACAGCAAAATACCGTCGCGGTACTCCTTTACCAACATCCGGTAGTCTTCGTACTTGTTTTCGAGGTTGTTCTTCTCGAAATCAGTTAAGCTCTGCTCTACGTATTGGTCGTAGAGCTGCTGGGCTACAAAGCGCGGTTCGGCACCAGGCCGGGGCCGTTGGTTTTTCTGGACGTAAGTCAGGAAATCAGCTACCGTGTAGTTCTTATCTTTGATAACGAATAGCGCAGGCTCGGCCGTGCCGCTTTGTTTTTTGCTGGGCTTGGAAACCGTGGTTGGCTTGGTAGGGGCCGTATACTTGAAGCGGCCATTTACCACCGACGTATCAATTTTCGCGAAGGCATCCGCTTTCGCCGCCTCAAATTCTTTGAACTGGTTTTCAGTGCGTATGCGCTTCAAGAAAGCGGCTTTGTTTAACTCCGAGCGGGAATCCTTGGCTACTTTGCTTTTCAGCGTGGGCTCCATGGCTTCAAACGTCGGCACCGGCTGCTTCTCAAGCAGCTTGATGATATGCCAGCCATACGGCGTTTGAACGGGCGCTGAAATCTGGCCCGGCGTCTGGAGCTTGAAGGCAACTTCCTCGAACGAGGGAATCATGCGGCCCGTCCCGAAGGGCGGCAACTCCCCGCTATTGGCTGCCGAACCCGCATCTTCCGAAAACTGGGCTACCAGCTTCTCCCAATTCTCTTTGCGCTGCGTGAGGCGGCTATAGAGCTCGTCGATTTTCTTCTTCGCCGTCACCGAGTCCGCTTTTGGCATGTTGGGCGTGGCCCGGATCATCAGGTGGGCTACCTTGATTTCGCCTTGTGCGGGCCGCACATCGTTTACCTTAATCAGATGATACCCAAAGCGCGTACGAATTGGCTGGGATACCTGCCCGACCGGCGTCTTAAATGCGGCCGTCTCGAAGGGATACACCATCTGCATGGCGGTGAAGTAGCCCAGGCGTCCGCCGTTTTCGCGCGCCGAAGGGTCTTCACTGACCTCGCGGGCAATCTGCTCGAAGTTGGCGTTGCCACCCACACGTTGCCGCAGCGCCACTACTTTTTGGTAGGCAGTTAGCGTGTCGGCGGGTGTCGGCTCGGCGGGCAAGCGCACCAGAATATGAGAAGCATTCACTTCTTTGCTCATCCGCTCATATGCCTCCCGTACTAGTTGGTCGGTTACGCTTTTTTCGGTGAGGTAGGGCTGCGCTAATTGCTGCTTGTAGCCGTCCAGCTCCCGCTTGAACGCCTGCGTGGTATCAAGGCCGCGCTGCTCGGCTTCCAGCACCTTCAGCTTGAAATTGGTGTACAGATCCAGATACTCCGCGACGCTGGCGCGCGTGCCGTATTCAGGGGCGGAGCTGTTGTTTTTGCGGTAAACGTAGGCAAACTCCCCCGCTGGTACCGGCGTGGTGCCAAGCGTTTCAACAACAGGTTGTTTGGCGGTGGTAGTGGGTTTGGTCGCCTGACAGGCGGCTAGTAGCGCGACGGCAACGGTGCCGGCGTACAAAATGCGTTTGTGCATATAAGATATAAGAAACTGCAATACGCAGTAATTGCCCCCCAAAGTCGACTGAGCGTAGCGAACTGCCTGTTGCAATTTTACGTAATTTTTTTCGCCTGCTCGCTACCTGAACTCGTCATCTAGTACAGGCGCTTCTTGTTAAAGCCATAGCGCTGCACCCGTACGCGCCACTGGTTGGTACTTGTTCCAGCTGCCCAAAACTTAATCGGCTGTCCTTTTCTCTCACCTTAATTTGTGCGGCCGCTCAGTTCGGTAACTTGCTGGTGGGGGCAGTAAATGGATGATAATACCTACTCAAGAAGCTGGGTTTACCTAGCGGGAAACAGCAGGGTACTGGCTTCAACTCGGCACCACCCAGCGCTTGTAGAGTCGGCAAACGTTCTGGCTACCATTGGAAGTGAATTCCACCCGGTCCATAATACGGTTAACCAGGGTCATGCCCACGCCGCCTTTCTTGCGTTGCCGAATGAGATCTGGCAGGTCGGGTTCGCTGTAAGTGGAGGGGCTATAATAAGTGGCCGCGTTATCGAGTATCTCGATAGCAAATGACTGGTCTTCAACGTCTATAGCTAAGTCCAGATACTGCGACTCGTCTTCGCCGTTGGCGTGGATAATAAGATTGGCAACTACCTCGTCTACTGCCAACACAATTTGGTTGAGTTCCAGATTCGACAGGTTGTGGTCTAGCAGGGAAGCCGTGACGAAGTCACGGACAGCCTTTAGGTTGCCTCGGCTACAATTGATCCGAAGTGCGTTTTTCATCCCCGCTGATTGTTTGGAATAAGTCTATACGGCAGTGGCTTCAGCTTCCGATGGCACAATGGTCATCAGCGTGTCGAGGCCAAGAATCTCGAATACGTTATACACTTTGTCTTGCATGTTGAAGAAAACAAGCTTCACGCCTGCGTCTTGAAATTGCTGTAGGTGCGAAATAAAAACGCCCAAGCCAGCCGAAGAAATGTAGTTCAGTTGCTTGCAATTGATGAGTACTTTTTGAAACTGAAGGGTTTCGGGCTTGGCCAATTCCGTATCCAGTAATACCGAGGAGCTAGCATCCAGTTCACCATCAAGGTTTAGGCTGAGGGTGCCCGCGGAAGAATGTTGAGTTATTTTCATAAGATCAGGGTACGTCAGTTCCTAGTGTCAGGTTGAGAAGATTTGAACTTTACCACCAACAACGTTTGATCATCGTGCATGGGCTGGCCCGCACTGAACTGAGCTAAATCGGTTAGAATCTGTTCCTTAATTTCGTCGGCCTCCATCGAGAAGGTCTGCTCGAGCATGTAAAGCAGCCGTTGTTCGCCATACTCTTCCTGTTCGGCGTTCCGTGCTTCCACAATTCCGTCGGTGTAAATCACCATCACGTCGCCCGGATTGTAATCGTAGAACTGATTTTTGATGTGCTTTTCGTACGTATCGTTTCGGATGATACCCAAGCCCAATCCCGTCGTTTGGAAATAGGAAACTTCCTCTTTTATGGAGTGATAGTAGAGTGTATGGCAGTGTCCGGCCCGAGCAAATACGAAACCAGCATTCTCATAATCGATAATATACAGGGAGGCCGTAATGAAAGCGGACCGTTCCAAACAGCGGGACAGCGCCGCGTTGGCCTGCGTCATAAAGCGGCTGGGTACCGGAAACTTTTCGCGCTCTGAGCGGGCTAAATGGTTTTCCTGCATTAGCGCGTGGAAAATGCCTTTCATCTGGGCCACGTGGAAGGCCGCCGTTACGCCCTTGCCCGATACGTCGCCGATGAGAATAGCTAACTGCCGACCTGGCAAATGCAGAAAGTCGTAGAAGTCGCCGCCTACTTCCCGGGCCGAGGCCGCGTAGGAACTGATATCAAACCAGCTGTCGATGGGCAGGTTCTTAGGAATCAGGCTGTCTTGCACCGCCGAGGCAATTTTCAACTCTTCCTGCACCCGCTGGTTTTCCAGGGAAATATGCACGAGCTGGAGGTTCTCGATGCTAAGTACCGTTTGGCTGGCAAAAGTTTGCAGGATGCTTAAGTTCTCGCGGTCGAAACCGTAGCGATGCACTTTCAACATATAAAGCGACCCGTAGCGACGCTTGGCTGAGCGCAACGGCATCACAATCAGAGAGTTGTACGGCAAGCCTAACTCGCGAAAACCGCTACTGCTGGAAAGGTCGTTGTTGAGGTACTCGGTGTGATGTAGCTTGTACTCTTGCAGTAAGTGCTGCACCCCATCGGCCTGCTCCGGCGAGACCTGGTAGTACTGTACGGTCGTGGTGCTGTTATCGTCTTCGAGCGTAAGCCAAGCTGCGTCAGCATCCATGGTTTGCACAGCGGAGTCGAAAAGCATAGCATACACTTCCTCCTCGTTTTGGCCTTTCTGGATAAGCTGCGTTAGGCGCTGCATGCTTAGAATCTCTTCCCGCTTTTGCTCGAATACGCCAGCCGTAGGTAGGTTGAAAACAGTAACCATCAGCCCCATGAAGGCATAGAAGGCCCCAAAAAACGCATTGAGGAGCAAGAAGGCATGTTGCGGCGCTGGAGCTACGAGCTTGAGGTCGTAGCGAATGCGCAGGAAGTAAGCCACAAACACCGCCATAGCCAGCATAATGGCTATTTGCAGCAGCACCGCCTCCCACTTCTGGCGGCGGTTGAGGTAAGCCACCCACTGCTGATTACCACTTAAATACACTCCGAAAACGCCTAGTCCACCTACAATCAAGTAGTCGATGGGGTGAGGCGGTACCCAGTCGAGCAAGCGGAAAAGCAGCGTAAAGCCGAGCATAACCTCAAACCACACCCATTGGCGTTGCACGCGGGCAGAAGCCCGAAAAAGCACCAGGCTGCGCCAAGAGTAGTTGGTATATGCCAGGAATACAACGAACAAAGCCAGATTAACCGTGTAGACGCAGGCAAAGAAGGTTTGGTCGTTAGTCGGCAGCTTCATTTGCACAAACCGCTCGAGCAGGTGGAGTCCCACGCAGGCGGTAGCCAGCATACCCGGCCCCAATACCAAGCGGCGAAGCAAGCCAACAAAGTCGTTGCCGTGCAAGGGGTCGGGGCGGCCGCGTTGGTAGATGAAGGCCCCAGCGGCGAAAGCAGCCTGGGCCGCCAGGGTTATCCACTCGGGCCAGGGGCCACCTAGCCATTCGGCAACTCGGCCATTGGTATTGCTTAGCGTGCTAACGAGCAGCAACAGCCAGCTAAGGGCAGTGAGAGGAAAAGTAACAGCTTTCAGCTTCTGGCGAAAGGGCATAGAGTATGAAACAGAGCCGGCTCGGTGAAGAAAGCGGCAGGCTCAAACAAAAACGAACCGCTAAGATATAAGTGCGGCAGGAATATTGTTGCCTGCGCGCTTCAACCAAGTCCGGGTAAATTTTTTCTTTAAAAAAGAAAAGTCAGCAACCGCACGGGCTGTTGACTGGAAGGGTAAGTAAACTAGAAATAGGGGAAACTGTTTTGCACTAGCGTCGGCGCTGAACCCAGGCCAGAGAAGAAGATTGGCAGGCCTGACGTACCCAATCGCGGGCATCCTGCGCCGAACTGAAGTACACTGTTTCCAGCGGAGCATAAGTTTCTTGTTCACTCCCGCTCATGATGTTATAAATGCTCGAGCGGTTGAGCGCATCGGTGGAAATAACTATGGCTAGAAACTCGATGTCGAGTAGTTGAAGCCGCGGAAGCCACTCCATTTTAAGCCATTCCTGGTCCTCGGGGCAGATGACGTGCATGTCCGTCATGTTGGCAATCCAGGTCCGAATGTGGCGCTCTTCAGCAAACTGAAGGCTTTTCTGTACTCCTACCCGCAGCTCGTCTCCGTGCGTGCGGCCCCGCCATTCCAGTTCCAGAGAATGGAGCAGCGGCTCGTAATGAACGTGCAAATAAGACGAACTGAAAACGCGCATAGTGGAAGCTGCGTTTGTGCTTGCCTGAATCCTAAATCGTTGCTATGGCAAGAAGTTAACTATTGAAAATACGCTAAATAACTGGTTTTTCCTAGGTACGCGGTATATAGATAGTTGCAGATAATGCCCTCACTTGCACAACGAAGCGGACCGGTTCCAGAGGGGCCGGTTCGCTTCGTTGTGCCCCAAGCTACTAGCTACTTGGTGCTGTAGTTTGGAGCTTCTTGCGTGATCTGTACGTCGTGGGGGTGCGATTCGCGCAGGCCGGCTCCGGTGATGCGCACGAAGCGGGCTTGTTGGAGGTCTTCGATGGTAGCAGCCCCGCAGTAGCCCATGCCGGCCCGCAACCCGCCAGCTAGTTGAAAGAGCACTTCGGCAGCGAGGCCCCGATACGCTACGCGCCCCACAATACCCTCCGGTACGAGCTTCTTCACGTCGTCTTCGGCATCCTGGAAATACCGGTCCTTCGAACCGTCTTCCATGGCTTCCACCGAGCCCATGCCGCGGTAGCTCTTGAATTTGCGGCCTTCGAAGAGCGTAATTTCTCCTGGCGCTTCCTCGGTGCCAGCCAGCAACGAGCCAATCATGATGGTGCTCGCGCCTGCTGCCAGAGCCTTCACTACGTCGCCCGAAAACTTGATGCCGCCATCGGCAATAAGTGGAACACCGGTACCTTCCAAGCCGCGGGCTGCTTCGAGCACCGCCGAAAGCTGCGGTACGCCAATGCCGGCAATGATGCGGGTGGTGCAGATGGAGCCGGGGCCAACACCCACTTTCACGGCGTCGGCGCCGGCATCGGCCAGGGCGCGGGCACCTTCGGCAGTGGCCACGTTACCGGCTATTACTTCAAGCTTGGGAAATTTCTGCTTCAGGTCCCGAACGGCATCGAGTACGCCTTTGCTGTGGCCGTGGGCGGTATCCACGCTAACTACGTCTACGCCAGCTTCCACGAGGGCCGCTACCCGGTCCAGCAAATCAGGCGTTACGCCTACCGCGGCGCCTACCCGCAGGCGGCCGTACTCGTCTTTGCAAGCGTTGGGAGTGCGGCGGCGCTTACGGATGTCTTTGTAGGTGATAAGGCCCACCAGTCGGCCATCGGTATCGACAACCGGCAGTTTTTCAACTTTCGATTCTTGCAGAATATCCTCGGCGTCAGCGAGTTCGGTGCCCGCCTTGGCGGTTACAAGGGGCGCATGGGTCATAACTTCCGTTACGTGCCGGCTCATGTCCTTCTCGAAGCGTAGGTCGCGGTTGGTTAGAATGCCTTTGAGATGGCGCTGCTCATTGACGATAGGAATACCGCCGATGTTGTTGTCGCGCATCATCTTCCGGGCGTCGCCGAGGGTGGCGGCTTCCAACAGCACAAACGGGTCGAGAATCATCCCGCTTTCCGAGCGTTTGACGCGGCGCACTAATTCAGCCTGCGCCCGGATGCTCATGTTTTTGTGGATAACACCGATACCACCTTCCTGCGCCAGCGCAATAGCCATTTCCGACTCCGTGACGGTATCCATAGCGGCCGAAACGAAGGGGAGCTTCAGGCGAATATTGCGGGTGAGCTGAGCACTAGGATCGGTGTCGCGGGGCAGTACTTCCGAGTACGCGGGAAGCAGCAGAACAGCGTCGTAGGTGAGTGCCTCGAAGGCAATTGTGGAAGTGGAGGCGGCGGAATCAGCCATGGCAACAAGGAAGTGAGGTTTCTCTTATTGCCGGTCAAAGCTACGGCGAAAAGTTGGGATGCAGATTATCAAATGGTTGTTTTCGTTGAAGAAGTATACCTATTAGAGGTCCGTCTTGCTGCGCTTGCCCAGGCAGAACAAGCTGATTTAGTAACAGCGTTGTGTTCAATCACTTTTCTACGCGTCTTTAAAACCTCTACTGCCATTTTAGAGTTGAAAAGGCCGCCGTTGCCTTATAGCGGCGCATCTTTCCCTTTCGTTTTAAACAATGGCAACTGACAACAAGAATTGGTTTATCACCGGTGCAAGCACCGGTTTTGGCAAAGAACTGGCCGAATACTGCCTCAGCAAAGGCGACAAAGTAGCCGCCACGTTCCGCAAGCAAGAGCAAGCCGACGAATTCACAGCTAAGGCTGGTGAAAACAGCCGCGGCTTGGTTTGTGAAGTTACCGACGAGCAGCAAGTAAAACAGGCTATAAGTGATGCCATTCAGGCACTCGGCCACCTCGACGTAGTTGTAAACAACGCGGGCTACGGCTCGATGGGCAGCATCGAGGAAATTTCGGCTCAGGAGGTGCAGCGTCAATTCGACGTGAACGTGTTCGGGCCATTGCACGTGCTGCGGGCAGTGCTACCGCACCTGCGCGAGCGGAAAAGCGGCCACGTACTCAACATCACCAGCATCGGTGGGCTGAAAACTTTTCCTGGCGTGGGCGTCTATAACGCCAGCAAGTTTGCGCTTGAGGCTATTGGCGAGAGTTTGGCCCAGCAAGTGAAGCCGCTTGGCATCCACGTCACCAATATCGAGCCCAGCGGTTTCCGTACCGATTGGGCCGGCCGCTCCGCCAGCTTCGTCGATACGGCCATCGAAGACTATCGCGCTACCGTTGGCGAGAATCTGAAAGGTATCCAGAGCTACAGCGGCAAGCAACCCGGCGACCCGCAACGCGCCGCCCAAGCCATGTTCGACTTGGTGCGCCAAGAGAACCCGCCGTTGCATTTGCCCCTCGGCAAAGCTGCCGTAAAAGGCGCGCGTGACAAGTTTACGGGCTTGCTGCAAGAGCTGGAAGGCGTAGCTGCTATCGGTGACGCCGCCGATTTTCCGGAAGGACACTAAAAGCAGTGGAGTTCAACAAAACTCGGCTGTCATTCTGCATAAACGCAGGACGACAGCCGAGTTTTTGTTAACTGGCAAAGGTGAAATAAAAATACTGCGCGCTTGCCGCAGCGCTTCGCCGAACTTCTGGTTCTGAAACGCGTGTAGGGTAGTAGGGTGGATAAAGTTCGTGAGTGAGCTTGGGCGAGCAGGCCGTGTTTCAACTCGTGCCATACGTGCAACTCGTTGAAAGAAACAGCATGCGGCTATATAAAGCGACGAAGACGACAGACCGCTAATAGATGACGAGCATTAGCTCCGGTACATCTTCCCATTGTTGCATGACAGTTGTTTGGTATGCGGAATTCTGGCACTTCATATATCTGCTCTCACCCGTGCTGGGCATATCTTGAAAACCAATAGCTCTTTCCATTAAACGTATTTCCTGTGCCGCTTTCCGCTAACGACATACACGTCACTTCCTGGACTGACTTGCAAGAGGCGCTCTTCCGCGACACCTGGGATGCGCGAATTGGGCGCTTTCGTTCGCCGTTTGTGTACCGGGGGCTGCGTTCTTCTCAGTGGCTGCTCACTACCAGCCTGCAACGCCTTGGCGGCGAATACCAGGAACTGGAAAACCATTTGCTGCGCAACTTCCGCAAATATGGCCGCGACTTCACGCAGCCCGGCGCCTCCGTCTGGAACTGGCTGGCCTTGGCCCAGCACCACGGCTTGCCTACCCGCCTCCTCGACTGGACCTACTCGCCCTACGTGGCCCTGCACTTCGCCACCGACGACTTGGAAGCTTACGGAGACGACGGCGTAATATGGGCCATCAACTACGTATTGGCCGCCGAATCCTTGCCGCCCAGCTTGCGCGAAGCCCTGCGGGCCGAGGGTTCCAACGTATTCACGCCTGAACTGTTGGAACCGCTCTGCACCAACCTGCGGGAACTGGAATTACTACGCGACGAGGAGTTTCTGCTGTTTTTGGAGCCTCCGTCCCTCGATGCCCGCATCG
>NZ_CAXTBM010000105.1:0-11998 GCF_964242765.1 uncultured Hymenobacter sp. | reverse complement strand
TAGGTAAGATCACCTGCCTATTTAACAGTTAACCAAAGAGCGAAGCCACCAAATTACGAGGTATAAACCTCCTGATACATTCTACTTTTTCTATACCTTCCGGAGACCTTTCTAGCTCCTCCTTATCATGTCGTTTCGTACCCTTTCTCGCCTGCCGCTGCTGGTGCTGCTGGCTTTGCTGTGCGCTTGCGCTAAACCCGGTACCGATGGTGTTGCGGCGCCCGATGGCGAGGAAATCGACCCGTATCAGAACCTGGTTTTCCTCTTCGATGAGGCCGTGGTAGGCAAAGACCAGCAGGCCCGGTGGGACACGGTGCAGTACGTAAAATTCCAGCCGGCCATGCGTGGCAAGTTCAAGTGGACTTCCGACCGGGAGCTGGTGTTTTCGCCGCTCACGCCGTTCCGGCCAAGCACCACGTTTGAGGCGGAATTGCAATCCACCACCCTGCCCACCAACAAACAGAAACTGACGCTACCCGAAAACCGCCGCAAGTTTCACACGCCGTTTCTGGCACTGAATGAGCCGCAGGCGTTTTGGGGGCGCTCAACGCGGGCAGCGGGCACGGCCGAAATGCGCTTAGAGCTGCCCTTCAACTACAGCGTGCGGCCTTCGGATGTGAAGCCGCTGCTGCGCGTCACGCAGGACGGGCAGCCGGTGGCTTTCGAGGTGCGTAGCGCCGAGCCGGGCCAGACGGTGAGCGTGGGACTTACGCAGGAAGTCCGGCCGGGCAGCCCGCTGACGGTGGCACTGGCGCAGGGCCTGCGCGCCGTGGGCAGCGACCGAGCCTCCACCAGCGAGTACACTACCAGCGTGCCGGTGCCCGATCAGCAGGCGCTGGAAGTACGTTCCATTGTGGGCAGTTTGCAAAACGCCGACCCCATTGTTACGGTCCAGACCAGCCAGCCGGTGAGCGAGGCGAACCTGCAAGGTGGCCTTACGGTGGTGCCGGCAGTGGCGTTTTCGGTGGAAGAGCTAGAAAGCGGCTTCGTGTTGAAAGGGGGCTTCGAGGCCGGCAAAACCTACCAAGTCAGCTTAGCCCAAGGCTTGCCCGGCGCACTCGGCGGCCAACTCGCCAGCGGCGTCACCGAAACCGTCAGCTTTGCGACTAAGCAGCCCACCATCAGCTTCGCCAGTGCCGATAAGGCCATGTACCTCGATGCGTTGGGCACCCGCAACCTTGGTATCCGCATCAACGAGGTGGAAAAGGTGCAGGTCACCATTGCCAAAGTTTACGCCAACAATATTCAACAGCTGCTGCGTGGCGAACAGCAGTACGGCTACCCCGAATACGACGAGGAAAGTGGGGAGAGCGAGGGAGAAGGAGAAGACGGCGAGTACGTGGACCGCTCCTACCGCTACTACGACATCGAGAACCTCGGCAACGTGCTCAACAAGCGCACTTACACCGTATCGGGGCTGCCGAAGGCGCAGGGGCTGCGGCTGCTGAACCTGAATATGAAGGACCTGGAGTTTTCGGGTGGACTGAAGGGTTTGTACGTGGTGAAGGTGCAGGATACCGAGCGGCAGTGGCTGCAAGTCAGTAAGCTGGTGTCGGTGTCGGATATCGGCATGATTGTGAAGCAGGGCAAGAGCGGCAGCACGCTGGTGTTTGCCAATTCCATCCGCACGGCCAAGCCGCTTTCCGGGGTGGAAGTGCGCTTCGTGAGTACCAACAACCAGGTTATCAGCACCAGCGTCACCAACCGCGACGGGGTAGCCAAATTCGACACGACCACCGCCAACTCCCGCTTCAAGCTCGGGATGATTGTGGCGCAGCGCGAGTCAGATTTCACGTTTCTGGACTTGAATGGCAGCCGCGTCGAGACGTCGCGGTTCGAGGTGGGCGGGCTGCAAAGCAACGCTGCCCGCTACCAAGCCTTCCTCTACGGCGACCGGGACCTATACCGCCCCGGCGACACCATCCGCACCAACACCATCATCCGGACCGAGGATTGGAAAAGTCCGGTGGCCAAGCTGCCCGTCAAGATTCGGTTGCTGCTGCCCACCGGCAAGGAATACGCCAGCTTGCGCAAAGAGCTGACGGCGGCCGGGAGCTTCGAAGCCAGCTTTATTCTGCCTCCGAGCATCATGACCGGCACCTATACCCTGGAAGTGCTGACCGGCAACGACGTGCTGCTGACCTCACGGCAGGTGAGTGTGGAGGAGTTTATCCCGGACCGCATGAAGGTGACGGTGAAGGCCACGCCCGCCGTAGTGAAGCCCGGCCAATCGGTTTCGGCACAGCTTACGGCCCAAAACCTGTTCGGTCCGCCCGCCGCCGACCGCAAGTTTGAGGTGGAGTTTGCGCTGAAAGAAAAGGCCTTCAACCCCAAGAATTTCGAGGACTACGCCTTTAGTTTGAGTACCGGTGAACAGCGCCGAGGCCGCTACAACAACCAGCAGGCCACGCCGCTCAGCAGCCGCTTCGAGAACACCACCCGCGAAGGCAACACCGATGCCGCCGGCCGCGGCACGGCCACCTACGAAGTGCCCAACTACACCGACCTCGGCACGCTGCAAGGCACGGCCTTCTGCACGGTGTTCGATGAAACCGGCCGGCCCGTCAACCGCCTCGCCACCTTCGAGGTGCAGACGCAGGCGGTGATGTTCGGGTTGAAAACCTTGCCCGAAATGTTCGATACCCGCGAGGTGATTCCGATACAGCTGGTGGCCCTCACGCCAGCCGGGCAGCCTACCAGCGCCGAAGCCCGTGTGCAGGTGGTGCGCTTGCTGTGGGAAACGGTGATTGAGCGCCAGGGCGGCCGGTACGTCTACAACTCGCAACGGCGCGAGGAGATTGTGATGGACCAGCGCGTGGCGGTGGGCAAGGAAGGCAACGCCAAGGGGCTCGGCTTCCCGGCCAGCTACTCCGGCGAGTACGAAGTGCGAGTGTCGCGGCCCGGCGCCGATACCTACGTGGCGCAGCAGGTGTACGCTTACGGCTACGGCGATACGCAAAGCAACGCCTTCGAGGTAAACAACGAGGGCGAGGTGACCATTGAAGCCGACAAAGACAAATATCAGCCCGGCGAAACCGCCAGTCTGTTGCTGAAAACGCCTTTCCCCGGCCGCGTGCTCGTGACCGTGGAGCGGGACCGGGTGCTCGACCATTTCTACGTGAACACCGACGAGAAATCGGCCCGCGTGAGCGTTCCTATCCGCGGCGGGCACGTCCCAAATATCTACGTGACGGCCACCGCCATCCGCGAAATCACCGACAACCGGCTGCCCCTGACGGTGGCCCGTGGCTTCGTGCCGCTGGTGGTTGAGAAGCCGGAAACCAAGCTGGCCGTAGCCATTAAAGCGCCCGAACTAAGCCGCTCGCAAGTGTGGCAGACGGTGGAAGTACGCACCGCGCCCAACGCCAACGTGACGCTGGCTGTCGTGGATGAAGGCATCCTGCAAATGAAGGATTACCGCACACCTGACCCCTACGGGTACTTCTACCAGAAGCGCGCCCTCGAAGTCGATGCCTACGACGTGTACCCCTTCCTGCTGCCCGAACTCGGCACGAGCAGCAGCGGCGGTGACGCCTCCGACCTCTCGCGCCGCACTTCGCCTGTGCCTTCGCGCCGGGTGCAGCTGGTAGCCAAGTGGAGCGGCGTGCTCACCGCCGACGCCAGTGGCCTCGTGCGCTATAAGCTGCGCGTGCCGCAGTTCAGCGGCGCCTTGCGCATCATGGCCGCCGCCTACAAGAACGACGCTTTCGGCTCCGCCGAACAAACCATGCGCGTCGCCGACCCGGTAGTCATTTCAACGGCCCTCCCCCGCTTCCTCAGCCCCGACGACACCATTGACGTGCCGGTAACGCTGACGAACACGACGAAGGAATCAATAACTATTTTCGCTAAATACAAGTTGACTGGCCCGCTTGAATCACTCGATTCAGGGTATGAAGGCGGTGTAGATGGAATACCTGCCCGTAAAACACCATTCACAGGAATTTCAATAGTAGTACGACCTAATTCTGAAAAGCAAGTTTCCTTCCATATCAAAGCTAGACCATCCATTGGCAACAGTAGTATTGCTGTTTCTGCTAGCGGCATCAAGCAGGGTACGACTAAGTCATTTACGCAGAATACAGAAACCATCGAACTGCCTATCCGTCCTGCTTCGCCGCTTCAGAAGCGCACGGGAGCGGGCGTGGTAGCGGGTGGCGCGACGCAGAAGCTGAACCTGACGACCGATTTCCTGCCATCGTCGTTGCGGAGCCAGTTGGTGGTGAGCCGCTCGCCGATGACCGAGTTTGCCAAGGACCTGCGCTACCTGCTGCAATACCCCTACGGCTGCTTGGAGCAAACCGTGTCGGCGGCTTTCCCGCAGTTGTATTATGGGGATTTGGCGGCTTCATTGGGTCAGAAAACCGGTAAATCCGGCAAGGCGGGCCTCTTCAACCCCAACTACCATGTACAGGAAGCCATCCGCAAGGTGGAGTCGCAGCAGATGTACAACGGCAGCCTCAGCTACTGGCCCGGCGGCGACTACGACAACTGGTGGACCACCGCCTACGCCGCCCATTTCCTGCTCGAAGCCCAACAAGCCGGCTTTGCCGTGAACAAGAGCGTGCTCGATAGGGTGCTAGCCTACCTGCAAGCCCGCACCAAAAAGCGCGAAACCAACACCTACAACATCATCCAAACCGGCGGCGTGATTCAGCCGGTCACGCTGGCGAAAAAGGAAATTGCCTATTCGCTCTACGTGCTGGCCCTCGCCGGCCGCCCCGACCCGGTGGCGCTCAACTACTACAAAGCCAACCGCAAGCTGCTGGCCGAAGATTCGCGGTGGGTGCTGGCCTGCGCCTTTGCCGTTGGTGGCAACCAGCGTAGCTTCCGCGAAGCCCTGCCCACCCGCTTCGGTACCGCCACCATGGCCGGCCGCGAGCTAGACGGCTCGTTCGCCTCCCCCATCCGCGACGAAGCCTTGGTGCTCAACGCCCTGCTATCCGCAGACCCCGCCAACCCACAGGTGAATACGCTGGCCCGGCAGCTCAGCCGCCAGGTGAAAACGGCCAGTTGGCTGAACACGCAGGAGCGCGCCTTCTCGCTGTTGGCCCTTGGTAAGTTGGCCAAGAAAAACGCCGGCAGCACCGTCACGGCTAGTGTGCTGGCTGATGGCAAAGCTATGGGCAACTTCACGGGCAAAGATCTTACCGTCAACAACGTAGCCAACCGCCCCTTGGCGCTGCGCACCAGCGGCAAAGGCAGCCTCTACTACTTCTGGGAAACGGAAGGCATCAGCCGCAGCGGCCAGGTCATCGAGGAAGATTCCTACCTGCAAGTCCGCCGCCAGTTCCTGGACCGTAGCGGGGCACCCGTTGGCGCCACTTCCTTTAAGCAGAACGACTTGGTGGTAGTTAAAATCACCATCCAGTCGGCGGAAAGCGCCGGGGAAGTGAAGAACGTGGCCATCACCGACCTGCTACCCGCCGGCCTGGAAATCGAGAATCCGCGTATCGGGGCCGTCCGGGACCTGGCCTGGGCCACCAACGCCGCCCAACCCGACTACCTCGACGTCCGCGACGACCGAATCAACCTCTTCACCACCGCTTCTACTTCGCCCAAGTCGTTCTACTACTTGGCCCGCGCCGTCAGCAAAGGCACGTTCAAGCTTGGCCCCGTCAGCGCCGATGCTATGTACAACGCCGAATACCACAGCTACAACGGGGCCGGCGTGGTGCGGGTGCGGTAGAAGCGCTATTATTCAAGCACCGAAATCTATAGCACGTCATGCTTCGGCTCCACTCAGCATGACGTTCTGGCAAAGAATTATATGCCTTTCTTGAGCTTTTCTGAAATCAACAAGTCAATAAACTGGCTTAATGATTTACACCAGGAACTGGGCACTCCAGCCTAACAAGCTCAACTACAGCCTTTCCAAGGTTTAGCCGTACACTTTCCTATTCTGTCCCGATACAGCCGACGGCTTAGCAAGCGCCGGCTGTGCTGTTGTTGAATCAATCTTAATGCCTGTGCGAATGCCGAACCTGATGCGAAATATATTGACTGGTTTTCTGCGTTTCACTGAGCATTTTTCAACGGCAGTGCTCGTGCTATGCGCGACCTTATGGCTAGCGAGCCCAGCGCATGCCGACATTGTTACGCTCACGGCCAGTGACAACGGCAAGCAAATACAGCTAAATGTCGGTGACCAGCTTGTTGTGCGTTTGCCAACTATCTCGCCCCGCTTTGGGTGGCGGCTGGCACAGACTTATCCCGGCCAACTGACCGTGACTACTACCAACATCCTGCCCGGTCTGAGCAGCGGCGTTCCGGGTGCGCCGGCCACTTTCGAAATTCATTTTCAGGCAGTAGGCACTGGGGGTCTTGATTTGGCGCTGCTTTCGGCCGCAACGGGCACGAGCTATTCATCTCTCAATGGCTATTTCCACGCTTACATCACCATTGATCAGGCTGGGGTGGCTAAAAACGTGAACATCACGGAATACGGCAACCACAGCAGCGTGAAAGTAAACCAGGGCGACCAACTGCTCATCAAGCTCGATACCACGGTGGGGTCGCAGTACGCCTGGGAACTGATGCCAGTAGCCGACGACATCGTGCAAGCAGTAGCGCCGCCGGTTGAGCAGCCTCGCAAGAAACCGAGGAAAGTGAAAGCGGGCACCCCCGAAGATGTTGCCTTTCAATTTCAAGCCCTAAAACCTGGCAAGACCACGCTGCGGTTTCTGTACCGGAACATGACCAACAACGAAGCACCTCCTAAGCGCGACTTCGAAGTGCAAGTGGAAGTCCCCGAACCACCTAAGTGAAGTCACTTGCGGTTGAAGTTTGCAACCTTTTCCGATGGGTGTGATCTGCGATTACTTGTTACGTTTTTGGCACAGACTCTTTAGTTAGGACCCGCTTCGTTTCTTACTGTAGTTAGCCTACTGCTCTTATTTTTATGAGCTAAATGATTTCTTGAAACACTTCTTTTAATCTGATATTCAGTAATTTACCCTTATTCACTACTGTTTAAGTAAGCGTACGCACCCCAAGTTCATTGTTTATACAGAAGCAACTTGTGACTTTATAAAGCAACTCGGCCGTAAAAGCCTTTTGCAGACGCATCAAGCAAGCGGACAAGCTGTGTTTCCTTTTCCGTAGTAAACAAAAGCACCTTCACCACTTTTGTCAGATATGTTCGACACCACCGATTATCCAGAGCAAAACCTGTTCGCCCTCACCATATCGGGCGAGCTTACTAAAGAGCACTACGACGCCATATTGCCGCTGCTGGAACAGAAGATAGCCCGCTGGGGCAAAATCAATATGTACCTCGATGTGCGCAGCTTTAGCTATATCACGGCCACTGCTCTCTGGGAAGACATCAAGCTGGACATTAAGCACTGGGGAAACTTCAAACGGGTGGCCATCACCAGCGACGACAGCAATCTACTTAAAGCCGCCGCCGCTTTGGCCACCTTAGTAAGCCCGGCGGAGGTTCGCCATTTCTCGTTGGCTCAGAAAAGAGAAGCTATCCATTGGGCATTAAGTGAAGAAACTGAGGTTCCGGCCGCCCAAACCGCTTAAGAATGCAACTGCGCCTTTCGAACTTAAACTAAAAAAGAGGCCTGCTCCGCGGAGCAGGCCTCTTTTTTGCTCGTAACACCTCCTAATCTTACCGAATAACTACGCGCTTAGTTGATATTTAACAATGAATTGGCGGATTAGACTGCGGTTATTAGGAGTAGTACTGGCAGGGCTGCTGGGGCTTTTCATTCTTGACCGAACTTTCCCCCTGCCCCAGGCCCCGCTCTACTCGCCTATCGTGCTGGCCGCCGATGGGACGGTGCTACACGCCTACCTCAACCCTACCCAAAAGTGGCGCATGAAAACCGAACTGCGCGAAATCACGCCGGCTTTGCGCAAAACCATCGTTGAGAAAGAAGACCAATGGTTTTACTGGCACTTCGGGGTGAATCCGGTGGCTCTACTGCAAGCCGCCGCCCGCAACCTGTTTGGCACGGGCCGCACTACGGGGGCTAGCACCATCACCATGCAAGTGGCGCGGCTGCTAGAACCCAAGGAACGTACCTTCGGCAATAAGCTGCTGGAAATACTGCGCGCCACGCAACTGGAAGCCCATTATAGCAAAGCAGAAATTCTACAGCTCTACTTGAATCTGGTACCCTACGGCGGCAACATAGAAGGTGTGAAATCTGCTGCCCTGCTCTACTTCCAGCAGCCGCCTGATTATTTGTCGCTGGCCCAAATGGTGACGCTAGCCATCATTCCGAACCGGCCGCGCGGGTTGGTGCTTGGCAAAAACAACGCGGCCGTGCTGCAAGAGCGTAACCGCTGGCTCCACCGCTTCGGAGCGGCGGGCTTGTTTGCCAAGCAGGATATAGCAGATGCCCTGCTCGAACCGCTGGAGGTGCAACGCCACGCGGCGCCGGCCCTGGCGCCGCATCTGGCCAGACGCTTGGTACAACAGTTTCCGGGGCAGGCCATCATCCGCAGCAGTGTTCAGCGCAACAAGCAAAGCAAGGCCGAAGACCTCACACGCAATTACGTGCGCCGCCTCTACGAGCTTGGCATTACGCAAGCGGCCGTGCTGGTTGTCAACAACCGTACTCGGCAAGTAGAGGCCTACGTGGGCTCGGCTGATTTTCAGGACTTTGACAGCCAAGGCCAAAACGACGGGGTTGTTGCCGTCCGCTCGCCGGGCAGCACGCTCAAGCCGTTCCTCTACGCCTTGGCCATGGACCGGGGCCTCGTCACGCCTAAACTTGTGTTACCGGACGTACCAACTAACTTCCAGGGTTACCGGCCCGAAAATTTCGATAAGCATTGCAACGGCGAAGTAACCTTGGAGCGGGCCCTGGCT
This sequence comes from uncultured Hymenobacter sp., assembly GCF_964242765.1. NCBI lineage: Bacteria > Pseudomonadati > Bacteroidota > Cytophagia > Cytophagales > Hymenobacteraceae > Hymenobacter > uncultured Hymenobacter sp. The sequence continues at coordinate 3,171 of NZ_CAXTBM010000105.1, read as the reverse complement.
TACTCGCTCAATATTCCGGCGGTGCGCGTCCTCCATGAGTTGGGCGTGCCCACCTTCACCGACAAGCTCCACCAGGCAGGCTTTCAAAACGTGACCCGCAACCGAGCCAAGCTAGGGCTGAGCAGCATCTTAGGCGGCTGCGGCGCCAGCTTGGAAGAGTTAACCAACCTATATGTGACCCTGGCCAACGACGGCCGGTATGCTAAGTTGCAGTTAACTGGAAACGGCAAAAGCAAGGCAAACGGTACCGCGCTGGTTTCGCCGGCCGCGGCCTTCCTTACCACCGACATCCTAGCGCAGCTTACGCGCCCCGATTTGCCGCTAGGCGCGGCCAGTAGCCTTCGGCTACCAAAAATTGCCTGGAAAACCGGCACCAGCTACGGCCGCCGCGACGCCTGGAGCATCGGCTACAACAAGCAGTACACCGTGGGCGTGTGGGTGGGCAACTTCAGCGGCCACGGCAGCCCCGTCCTTACGGGCGCCGACATTGCCACACCCCTGCTCTTCAACGTGTTCAACGACTTAGCGTACAATTCACCTAACGACTGGTTTGTGCCCCCCGCTGCCCTGGACTTCCGGCTGGTGTGCACCGAAACCGGCCTAGTTCCCAATGAAACCTGCCCCAACCAAATAATCGACTATTTCCTTCCGGGCGTATCGGATGGCCGGCGCTGCCAGCACCAGCGTGAAGTGCTGCTATCGGCGGACAGCCGTTTTGTGTACTGCCGGGCCTGCGCGCCGGCGGCAGGTTTTCGGCGGGCCCTGTACCCAAATCTACTGCCGGAAGTGGCAGCCTACAAAGAAGCGCAAGGCATTCCGTATCAACGCCTGCCACCGCACAACCCCGTTTGCCAACTAGTACGCGGCGGCACTGAATCGGCCCCGACCATCACCTCTCCCACCGCCAACACCGAGTACGTTCTCAACCGCCACGAGCAGCAACAACTGCTCTTAAGTTGCACCACCGGCAACGAGGTGCGCCAAGTGTATTGGTACGTCAACGACAAATTCTTGCGGGTGGCGGCGGCTACCGAGCGGGTTTTCTTCAAGCCCCCGCCCGGCCCCCTGAAAATTTCCTGCGCCGATGACCACGGTCGCAATACCGATGTGGTAGTAACAGTAAGTGCGATGTAGTACTTACCGAAGCACGGCAGTTATCTTTAGAGCGCAGTCACTTGTCCTTCAAATAGATACTTGCAGCCAATCCTTGACGGATTTTGGTCGGCAACTGGTGTCGCGCGAAGCCTGCGCTTCGCGTATCGTTGCTGAGGTTGCGCGCTATAAAGCATCGTTCAACGACACGCGAAGCGCGGGCTTCGCGCTACACCATACGTGCTTTTTGAGTTTACTTTAGGGCTTAGGATAAGGATTTCTGGTGTTTCATGATGGCAGCCGTCAGTTCCCGGCCGTACACCTCCCAGGGACGAGCCCGGGCCGATTCGAGGGCGGCGCGGCCTGCCTCGGCTACGCTGGCCGGACGACGAATCATTTCCTCGATAGTTGCAACCAGGGCTTCTGTCGAACCGGCTTCCACCAACCAGCCATTGCGGCCGTGCTCGATAAGGTCGGGGCCCGCCGTACGGTCGGTGGTAATCACGGGGACTCCCTGCGACATAGCTTCGGTGATAACCAAGCCGAAGCCTTCGAAAAGCGAAGGGAATACAAAAACGTCGTGCTCCCGCATCACGGCCAGCACTTGGTCGTGGGGCAAGCTTGGAATCCAGCGGTGCTTGGCCAGGGCCTCATCCAGAGGTTTGCAATTATCGCTGCCTTTTCTGCCTACCACCGTCAACTCAACATGAGGGCCAAGGATATCTACGGCGGCAAAAAGATTAGCTATGCCTTTGCGTTGGGAGAGGCCACCCACGAAAAGCAACTTCAAGGGCCGGCCGCTGCTGAGGCTACTATAGTCACGGGGGCTACCGACGGTTGGATAGCCATACGGGATAACCTCAATGGGGGCCAACGAACCCGGGAAATCCTGCAACGTCTTGGCCGTGAATTGACTGGCTACAAAAATACGGTCAGCCAACCGCAGCTCTTCGTCTTTACGGGCTAGCTTGGTCGCCGAATCTTCAAATCCGGTTAGGGTAGACGCCCATGCTGGCCATTTCTCCCGCTCAGGCTCTAGTAGCCGCAAGGAGGCGCGCCAGTAGCCAATCGGCAAATCATACAAGCATTGCAACCCTAGCTTTTTGGCCGCGCGAAACGATTCAACGGCTCCGTCTTCATACGCATATACGGCTTGTACACCACGCTTTTGTCCAGCCTGCAATCTGCCCGCAATACGCTTATCGAGGCTTTGATAGATGGCATCGACGCTGAAATACCCGGTTTCGTGGCGGTTCAGGGTAGACAACCCAGCCTTGCCGGCGAGTATCCGACCAGCCTGCCGCCAGGGCCACATGTGCGCAAATGGCCTGAGTGCCGGATCATAACGGCGGCGCCTGATTTCGGCCAGTGGGCCAATTCCTCCTAACCCATCGAGTACAGTACCCGGAAATGACGCTATAGTGGTGTGAAACTCCGCCAGCAGATCTGCCTCTGCTAGTCCACTAGCAGCAGCACGCACGTTGGCATTACCGGTGGGATGAGAGTAGATCAGTTTCATAAACAAAGAAGAGTAGATGCCGCTATGATTGGTTTTAGCAGCCAAGGGCAAGTAAGGATTAAGAAGTTATGTAGATCCTGTTGTGCCTGTTCAGCATTAGTTGAATTACACCCAGCCGACTTTCCAAGGAGATAATAAGCTGTTCCGAAACCCAACAACAGCTAATCAGGAAAGGAGAGGATGCACAACGAAGAATTCCTGACAACTTAGTTGCTACTTGGCGGTAGTTGAGAGGGCCTGCGCCATTACACGAGCTATTTCAGGAACAGTGCTCGTAAAAGGTGGCGACTCGACGTTCGAGAGGTAGGTTTCCAAGGTACCTTGCTGATATTCAGCGATGCCCGGAATTTGCTCTAGAGTTGGGATGCCGCGCGGCCACCAGGCTCTAGCGATGCAGAGTACCGGCAATCCATGTTCGATCATGGCAGCTACGGTTCCACTCTTTTCCGTTACCACCAAAGACGTGGTGGATAGCCCGATAGTGCCGTTTCGTAGGGTTTCTGAAATTTTCTCCGCTGGCTGCTCGCCTAATAGCTCGGCGGACAACCCTTCGTCTTGCC
>NZ_CAXTBM010000104.1:0-12531 GCF_964242765.1 uncultured Hymenobacter sp. | reverse complement strand
GTTGAAGTTCAGCGTGCCCTCGCCGAGGTAGTAGTTTCGGTTGCCCGAAAGGATTGTTCCCCAGGCCGTGTTCTGCTGCCCAGCCCGCGTAATCGGGTCCAGCCACTCGTTGCGCTGGCTCAGGTTTACGTCGCCGCCCACCCGCAGCCGCACCGAGAGCGAAGGCAGCACGTAGTACTCGCCGTACAAGTTGCCAAACGTGCGGTACGAGTCGCTGACGGCATATTGCCCGTTGATGAGAGCTACGGGGTTGTCAATCGTCATGGCCGGCGACCGGAAGTAGGTGCCGTCTGGGTTGTAAATCGGCACGGTGGGGTCGTAGCTGATGGCTGCATACAGGGCGTTGGCGTTTTCGTTGATGCCTTGGTCGCCCGTCGAATTCAGCTTGTCTTTGATGTAGGACGTGTTCAGCGTCACCCCGAAGGCGTACTTCTGAGTTACCCGATTTTCCAGGTTCAGGCGGGCCGAATAGCGGCGAGTAGCCGAGTTGATAACGACGCCTTGCTGATCGAAGTAGCCAAGAGAGGCGTAGTATTTGGTGTTGCCCGCGCCCCCCGATACCGACAAGTCGTGGGTTTGGGTGGGGGCCGTTTGGTAGAGGGCCTCCTGCCAGTTGGTGTCCACGTAGTTGTCGGGCACGCGCTGGGTGGCGTCGGCCCCGCCGGCATCTACCAGCGCGTTCAGCACATCGTGGTACTGCTGGCCGGTGAGCATCTCGGGATAATGCGCCACCGACTGCCGCCCGTACTGAGCGCTGTAGTTGAGCTGCATGCTGCCCGTATTTCCCCGTTTGGTGGTGATAATCACTACGCCGTTGGAGCCGCGCGAGCCGTAAATGGCCGTCGCCGAAGCGTCTTTTAACACCTCTATACTCTCGATATCCGCTGGGTTGAGGCTGTTGAGCGGGTTGCGCGGGTTCACGTTGCCCACCGACCCCGACCCGTTGCCGGTGATGGGCGCGTCGTTGTTGACCGGCATTCCGTCGATGACGTACAGCGGATCGTTGCCGGCGGTAATCGAGCTAGCTCCCCGGATTTTCACGCTGATGGCACTGCCGGGCTCGCCACTTTTCTGGTACACCTGCACCCCGGCTACTCGGCCTTGCAGGGCTTGCTGCACGTTGACGATGGCGCCCGGAGTCAGGTCTTTCTGCTTTACCGAGGCCACCGAGCCGGTCAGGTCACTCTTCTTAACGGTGCCATATCCCACCACTACCACGTCATTGAGCGCCTTGACGTTCTCGGCCAACGTAACATTAATCTCGGTGCGCTGGCCCACCGTAGCTTCTTGACTAACAAAGCCTACCGAACTAAAGAGCAGTACGCTGGTCGGCCCCGGAACGCTAAGGCTATAGCTGCCATCCGCATTCGAGGCCGTGCCAATCGTGGTGCCCTTGACCAATACCGTGGCGGCCGGAATGGCTTCGTTGTTCGCCGAGCTAATCCGGCCCGATACCGTGAGGGCTTGCCCAAAGCTGGCCCCAGTACTTAGCAGAAACCCGACAACCAGTAACAGGCCCTGCTGAACCAGTCTAAAAAGTAAACGTCTTTTCATGGTAGTTCCGTTAGGGTGGGCAGATTAGAGTTGCTACTGGTTGTTGGCGGGCCTAGGAAACACCTGGTAGGTCTGGGCCAACTGTTGCCAGCGTTGAGCCATGGCCGCGACGCGCTCCGGGTATTGAGTTGCCAGGTTCTTGGTTTCCGAGCGGTTGTGCTGAAGGTCGTACAGTTCCCAGGGGTCGTTGGCATTCAAGCGCACTAGCTTCCAGTCCTGCTCCCGTAGGGCCGCCGCCCCGAAATGTTCCCAGAATAGCTCAGGGTGAAGCCGCTGCGTAGCTACCTTGGCCGAGGTTAGCAGCGGCACAAAACTTTTGCCCGGGCTAGGCGTGATAGCCCGGCCTTGGTAAGTGCTGGGATAAGAAACTCCCGCCAGTTCCAGGCAGGTGCGCATCATGTCCATTACGTGCAGCGGCTCGCCCACCACGCGGCCCGGTTGCTGCACCCCACTAGGCCAATGCACAATCAGCGGAGTGGCAATGCCGCCTTCGTGCTGCTTGGCCTTGTAGTAGCGGAAGGGCGTGTTGATGACGTGGGCCCATGTCTCGCCGATACCCGCATGCACCAACTCTCCCCCTGGCGGTACCTGCTTCTGGGTTGGAAACACCACCGGCCGGCCGTCGCGGGTGCTGCCGGCCCGGTCGAAGCCCGGCCCGTACGCAGCCGGATTTTCCGGGCTGGCCCCGTTGTCCGACATAAACAGGATAACGGTGTTATCGAGTTGCTTGGTGCGCTTGAGTTCGGCAATTAGGTGGCCAATACTCTGGTCCAAACGGTCCACCATGGCCGCGTGCACCGCCATAGCGTGGGCGTCCCACTCGCGGGTGGGGTTGGTAGCCCAGTTTTGTTTCGGAAACATAAACTCGGGCAGCGGCGTGGAGGAGGCCTCAAATAGCTTGAGGTCAAGGAGCCGCTGGTAGCGCTTCTGTCGCAATGCCTGCCACCCCTCTTTGTACATGTTTTCGTACTTCTTGATGTCCTCGGGCAAGGCCTGAACAGGCCAATGCGGAGCAGTATGCGCTACGTACAGGAAGAAGGGCTTATTCGTTTTAGCGAATTGGCCGACAAATGAAACGGCTGAATCTCCGAGGGCATTGGTGTAGTAGAAATCCTTGGGCACCGTTTTTACCGGTTTGCTGCCGTATACCAGGCTGAAGGGGTCGAAGTAATCAACCACGCCCCAGATGGTGCCGTAATATTTATCGAAGCCGCGGGCCGTAGGGTAGCTATTCACATCGGCGAAGTTGCCATAGTCGGCTTGGTGGGCCAGCCATTTCAAGTGCTCCGCCTTGTCTTTGCGTTCCACGGTTTCCGAGATGTGCCATTTGCCGACCATGCCCGTCTGATAGCCACTTGAGCGGAGCGCTTCGGCAATGGTTACGGTGTGGTTGTTGAGGGTGCCCTGGTAGCCGGGCTGGCCTTCGTTGAACGTCATCTTGCCGATACCCGCCTGATGCGGGTACAGCCCCGTGAGCAGCGAAGCCCGGGTGGGGCAACACCGTCCCGTGTTGTAGCACGACGCAAAGCGTACGCCGTCGCGGGCTAGCTTGTCGAGATTCGGGGTATTAATCTCACCTCCGTAACAACCCAGATCCGAGTAGCCCAGGTCATCGGCCAGTATCATGATGATGTTCGGTCGTTTAACTCCTTGCCAAGGAGCAAGGGTAAGCGCGCTCGTACCCACAAGTGCCAGGAGCCCGACAAGCGCTGCTGTAATCCGAAAAGCTGAACGGCGAGTAATTTTCAGGTGCATACTTGGCTAGAAGATTTCAAATTGAAAATTGCAACCACTCTATAACCGCGGCTTTATTCTATTCCCCTAAGTGGAAGTCAAGCAGTGTGCTTCGCAACAACCAACCGCCAGCCCCAAACCAGATTCCACTTAATCGAATCCCGGAATTCACTTCGCTCTGACTACTCAGGAAACAAGAAGTCCCTAAATCTTAAATTAGTAAACTTCTTGCGTGAGCAAGAGTGAGAGTTATAGGCTTTAGGAATGACTGGCAAGAAGGAGCCTCCACAAGCGGAGCAACACCAACCTGAAAATGCCAATATTCAGCAGTCGATATATTTTTGCCTACCTAAGTAAGCAAACGATTATTTTAATCGCAAGTATAACTTACTTGGTCTGAAGGTGGCGAAAAATGGTAATGGCTCTTTTTAAGGACCAAGTGGGCCGGGGCCTCGCGTAGAAAAGCGTGCAGGTGCGGCTGCTGCCGGTGCAGCTCAACGGCCGCCTAGCTAGGCCAACGTAATTCAAATAGCTTGTTTCTTACGATAGTAGCGTTGCGCAAATTCCCATAGAAAACAGTTTAAGGCTAATCTCAGTAGTACAAGAAAGAGTACAAATACAATAGAGCAAGATAGTATTGCTTCTCAACTGCCTCATAAAGTAATAAAAAGTATAAAAATATTAATTAATTGTGCTTTTTATTGCTTTATTTCCAAGTAATCTTTTTCGTTATTAGTTAGTGGCACAAAGCAAGTCGGTTAAGTGCAAACAAGAAAAATACCTACCTGGTGGGTAGCTAGACATTCTTGGCACAATTAACTTTGCTAATCAGCACAGTGTAGACTTCATAACAGCCAGAGCACCATTCAGTCGGTAGTTTTTTTGCATTGTTGTGACAAGATCCCTCCTAAAAGCGCGAGGCCATCAGTGCTCGAGTTAGCAGAGAAGATAGAGTGGTAGAGCGAAACAAGCTGCATTGACAATAGCATTTTATACTATGGCGCAGCGTAGCCGCCCCGCACGGCAGTCCTTATCTTGACTCAGCAATGTAAATACGATAAGATTCGATAAATTTTACTTGCCTCGTTACCTATCATGTAGAGGCCACAGATAGTATCGACGGATCTAGTATCACAACCTCGTCATAAGGTCCGAGAACCCTTTCCTTATGCAACCTTAGAGGCTGACGCCCCTCCTCCATATTACTCTCAGGTCAACTGTTATGCGCGAACACCTTACTCTTTATCTGCTGGGTGGGGGCTCGCTCTGTTGAGCGCCAGCTGCCAGAAGGATTCCGAGGCCGACCCGGCGCTGCTGCACACGCGCTGGAAGCTGGAGCAGATCGGCGATTTTTCTGCTGGGGCTTTCCAGCTATTCCTTTGATTACGATTCCTATATCCAGTTTTCGGCGAATGAGTCGTTGAAGGGAATCACTACGTGCACGGACTTCCGCGGCAAGTTCACCTATGTTCCAGCCAAATACCACCTCCGTTTGGGCACGCTAACGCTGGCAACTCCTACCTGCAACAGTCCTGCGGTGGCGGCCCGCTACTTAGCCGCTCTGCCTACTATCGTGCGCTACGAAGTAGAGGCGATCCTCTGCGTCTCTACGATACGCAGAATAAAGAGCCGCAGCTCGTCTTTAAAGCCTTCCCGTAGAGCAAACCAACCCACGTTGCGGACTGCTACACGGCGATCTGCAACGTGGGTAATTATAGGGAAAAGGCCCTGCTTATAGAGCAAGGCCTTTTCGTGGTATCGAAGACTGATGGCAGAATGGCAGACCGAGGGAATTAATTAAATGGCTACCCCCTGCGAATTCGGGCTAGGGCGGGTAATCGAATCAATTTCCCTACAAGCCCAGGAACTTGGCGGCATTGAAGCGCTTGACGTCGTCTAAGCGGGCATAGCGCTCGATCATGGCGTCGGTCTTCTGCTTGGTCTGGTTCTTGATGGCCTTGTTGGACTGGCCGGCCTCGACGGCAATGGTGACGAAGGACGCACGCAACGAATGGGCCGAGTACTGGGGTCCCAGGTGCTGCTGTACGAGCTTGTTGGCGCTGATGTCGGAGAGGCGAAATGGGGAAGGCTGCGCCACCTGCTTGGGCACGCGCTTCAGCGAGACAAATAGCGGGCCTGTGTTGCGACCGAGCACGTCGAGCCACGCCTGTACCGAGCGCACGGGGCAGTAGCGGTCATCGGGGGCATAGAAGACGGCTTTGTCCTCGACCTCGCCGAACTGGTTGGTTTTGCTCTTGTCGAGGTGGATCATCAGCGCCTGGGACGTGAGCTCGAGGTACTCGACATTCAGCGCCACGAGTTCGGAGCGGCGGAAGGCGCCGGCAAAGCCGAGCAGCAGCAGGGCCCGGTCCCGCAGCCCGGCCGGCGTGGTCAGGTCAAGGCCGTTGATCGCGCGCTTGAGCTCATCGACGCTGAAAGCCGGGGCTTGCTTCTGGCGCTTGCCCAGCACGCGGGTAATGCCCTCGAGCACGACGGCCAGTTGCTTGGAATCGGTGGGCGTCTGGTAGCCGGCCAACTCGTGGGCTTTGGCGATGGCCGAGAGGTGGCGGCGGATGGTGGCCAGCTTGCGAGGCTGGTCGGCTAGGTGCGTTACATATTGAGCCACGGTAGTCACGGCGGCGGGCAGGTGCTCGAGGTCATGGTCGCGGCAGTACTGCTCGAAGGTACGCAGGTCGGCCGCGTAGGCCCGGTGCGTGTTGGCCGCGCCGGCCAGGCCAACCTCGACGTAGCGGGCCACCGCATCGGAGACCGACGATAAACCTGCGGGCAGCAACGTGGTAGAAACCGGAACCAATTCACTCATAGCACGGGAAAGTAGGCGGGGCTATGTACTTCTTATTATAAGGAGTACATAGCCCCCGAGGAAAAAACGAAAAAAGGTCGCTTTTCAAAGGTAGTGATCTTGGTTATGATAATTAATCGTTATCATAACCAAGTCAACGAACCAGCATCATAGTGCGCGCAAGCTCCTTATCGTCTTGTTGCCTAAGCATACCTACTCAATTTGCCTGCTCTTGAGTTACTGTTGCAAGGAGCCTAACGAGAATTGCTTCTCTAGCACGTTAAATACTACTGTTCCTTTCACAACACGGTTTAATAGTTTATTTCATAAACATCACTGGATTTAGCTTATAGTAATTATCTAAGTAGCTGGCTATTAAATAATAATTGACTTGTTTGCGCTAAAACATTCGCCTATTTTGGAGGAAGGAACATTGCAAATCGAGTAACTGGTAGCACGTTTGCTAATACGTTCAACAGGCTAATAAATTATTGAAAATTCAATTTTCGTCCTAGCTTACACCGCCTGCTACAGCAAAATGGGTAGTCCGAAATCAGTCGTCATTGTCGCCGATGCTTGGGGTCCTGTACAAGGTGGAATAAACGCCTTTAACGTTGATTTTACCCTGGCTCTGGGACGTATTCTGAAAAGCCACCGCATTAAAGTTATCTGCGTAGTTAGAGAATCCATTCTTACGCAACCTTCATCTGAAGCGGATAATGTTCAGGTTATCCTTCTTAAAGGAATACAGACTGTTGACCGAATGGACCCATATCTAGCCGAGCACATCAGGGCTAGGCTACAGGACTCAGGTTTAACAGAAAATATTGTTTGGTGGATTGGACACGACATTCGTACAGGTCCAATAACAGCGAGGCTGAAAGAAATATCAGGCAATGGTAAACTAGCTCTCATTAATCACATGAGTTATGGCTCTTACCAAGCTTACAGAGGTGGAGATGCTGTTGTTGCGCACGAAAAAGCGGAAGAACAAAGAATACTCTTTAATCGTACTGATTATGCTTTCGCAGTTGGTCCATTGTTGCATGATAATCTTGATGACTTAATCGAGTCAGGTACTAAAACCTTTCAAATCGTACCTGGATTACCGCACATACAACCTCGGCAGACACTCAGAAAATTCTCTGCTATTACTTATGGCCGACTAAATCCAGCTAATGACCGTTTAAAGCAGGTATTGTTAGGTCTAGATGCATTTGCCGATGCAGTCCGTAAAACCAACGATGAGCACTTAAATAATGCTCTTCAAAACGAGCCTCGTCTTTGTGCTATCGGGCTTTCATTCGAAGACAAGCAAGAGGAAGAAAGACTACAAAAAAGAATTTCTGATAGAGCGGATCGGGTTATTAATTTTTGGCCACTACCCTATCTTGAAGATCGCGAGAAGCTTTTTGACCAGCTACGCACGTGTTCAGTAGCCTTAATGTTATCATGGCACGAAGGGTTTGGGCTAGTGGGCTGGGAGGCAATAGCTGCTGAGGTTCCACTAATTATTTCTGAGAACAGTGGACTTCCGAGGCCAATGGCTTGGCCCCGCCGGCTTTCGGGCACCGCGTCGCCCACAATGGCCAGCACCAGGGAGCCCAGCACCCCCCCAAAGGCGCCCGTCAGCGCTCGTGCCGCCACCAGCCAGTGGTAGGTGGGCGCCAGGGCGCAGGCCACCGTACCCAGGCCAAAGCCTAGGTACAGCGCCAGCAGCGCCGTTTTGCGGTTGAACCGGTCCAAGAAGGCGGCGGCCAGCCCCGTGGCCCCGGCGCTGAAGGTGTAGGCCGAAATCACCAGCCCAAACTGCCGGGGCACGATGCCCAGGGCGGGCATTAGCTGCGGCCCCAGGGGCATCATAATCACAAAGTCGAGGATGTTGGTGAATTGCACGGCCGCCAACAGCGCCAGCAGGAGTTTCTCGTTTTTCATAGCAAAGGGCTCGGCTGAAGCGGCAGCCGTAGATCGGGCAGACAACCGGTTCCGGAAGGTATTGTTGACCAACCGGGCGTGGGGCCGCCGTAACGAGTAGGCATACGCAAACCGCTGCTTGTCGACAATTTTCTATACCGATAGACAAGTGGCTGCTAGCCCCTTTTGCTGTTCCGACCGTTTTGCTAAACTCAGCTATTAGTCGAATTCCACCCATTTAGGCAGGTACTCTTACCACTAGCCAAACTTCTCGTAATTGCCCTCTTGCTGCTCGCGTCGCTCATGCGGTTCAACTGGGCGGCTTTGCAAAAGGACCAGGACGTGCTCGCCACGGTTGTGGAGGTTCGCGGGTTGAGCGCAGCCCCCTTGAAAAGGAGGGAAGCGCTCAACCCGGCAAATCAGCCACGGCAACGCCTTGCAATTTGTCACCCTGGTGGCCATCACGGGCTTGCTTGTTTACGAACATAAACGCCCGGCGAATCAAGCGCCATAATTCCCTGGTTTCACCTTACTGCTAGTCTTCTGCAACAGCCACGCGTAAACATAAATCTATCATTCCCTCCTTGCCGCGGGGTTACAGCAGAAAGCCGTTTTCTACCGGGTAAGGCACCGGTATATTTTCTTCATCCAGCATTTCCCGCAGATCAATCTCTATCGTGCGGGCAATAGAAGAAATAGGCACATCATTATAAGCAGCCTCAAAAGGGTTTTCAGAGTAGTCGCCTATTCTGTCCACCAGAAAATATAACCAGATGATGACCGTGGAAAAAGGAATGGTAAGCCAGTAATGGAGAGAACGCGATTGTTCAAATATGTCAAGCAGTCCAAACGGAATAAGCGCACAAAAAATATACAGGATCCACAGCCCGGTGGAGGCATACTGCCGGGGAAAAGGAAAATTTTTAATGCGCTCCGTCATACCCTGGAGGTCGTACAGACTGCCGATGAGAGTATGGAGCCGCACATGCTTGTAGTCAGATAAGTGCCCGCTGTTAAAAAGGCGTTCGATTTCCAGGCTTTGGTTTTTTAAAATCTGGCTGGGAATGTTCGTGTACTTTTGGAGCTGGATAAATTCCTCTGCCGATAGATAGGGCGATACTTCCGGCTCCATCCCCTCTTGGCACTCCTGCCTGAAATTCGGGGTAAAATGCAGCTTTTCAATCGCCTCATTGTGTTCCCACGTTCTTACTTTTCGCATCGTGTGCTTGAGGGCAAGCAGCCAGGCCAAGTGGCGATGGATGGTTGTTTTCTTCCATTCATCGCTTATCCCTGGCCCCGGCATGGTCAGGATGGCTGTAGCGAAGGTTCGGCTTTCATTGATAATTTTACCCCATATTTTTCTCGCCTCCCAGGTCCGGTCGTATGAACTGTTGTTTTTAAAGCTCAGGAAAAAGGCCACCGCAATGCCAACGACAGAAACGGGCTGCCAGGGCAAGGCAAAAGGAATATGCGTGGTTTCATACACCACAATAATCGCTGCGGAATACAGCAACCCATAAAGCAACGATCTTCGCGACCACCGGATCGTCATCCAAAGACTATAATAGCGTTTTACATACATCCTGTTTTCAATTTTGGTTAAAGGCCGATGGCGGCAACAACCGCATTTTCACCAGAAGCAACGCCGTCGACCACTCCGTATTGAAAGCTGGTACGAGAGATTCATGAACAACAAGTATACAGTCGATTGCCGGATTTCTGTGCGGGCTAGTACATGGAAGCGAATAGTAGTGAGGTGGTCTAGCTTATTAGTCACTATGATTTGCAAGCCATCATAGCCATTGCGCTTCACCTCTTCCAACTTCATCTTGCGGCCGTTGAGCAACGTCACAAACCCTTCTTCATCTACTTCCTTGCCAAACTCTTCGTCATAATCGAAGCCATTAAAGGTGGAGAGCAGCACCTGGAAAGTATCTTCTCCGTCTGCATCACAGTAGAAGTGCTGTGCCCGTCGGGTTTGCACTTGCTCCGCTGTATAGGTGTCGCAGAACAGCGCGTTATACCCATGCGTACAGCCATCAAAGAGCAGGATTTCTTCCCTCGTCGTCACATCGACTGCCCAGACGGCGGCAGGAGCAAAGTCCGTCGCCACGACTAAGGTGCGATGCTCAGCATGCCGCTGGCCATAGTACCGGATCTGAAACGTGGTTCCCCCAGAAGAGCTTCGCAGCTGCCTTTTCCATTCATGAGTTGCTACAGCAGCTCTATCCAGGAGGGAAATGGTTAATCCCTCCAAAAAGGTGGGACCAAGTAGAGCAGGAGGAGCTAACATCAAGATGCGAGTTGAGAAGGCGAGCTACAGCAAGGAGAAAACTTACCAGAGTACCACAGCGAATGATTGGAAACTGTAGGAGCGAAACTGCCACTTTTCCGAGGTCAGTCCGAGAAGCAACTTTATGTTAAATACGATTCCAAGAGTCCAGAGGGCCTGCTACTAAAAGCCTCTTCTCGCTTTTGTCTAATCAAACAGTAGTATTAAAAAGCAAGCTTCTCTCCTTCTTTCTTCTAGGATGTAGCGTATAGCCGCCAGCCAGACCAAGCTCCCGGCCTTACTTTAGCCTTGCTCTTTATATTCTTCTGCTTATGCCTCTTGCCACCTGGTTGCCGGCTGATCCCTCCGCTCGTTTCGACCTGCTACAAACGGTGCTAGACGTCTCGCTCACCGGCATCAACGTGCTACGCCCGGTCTACAACGCTACTCAAGAGATCGTCGATTTCGCGATTGAGTACCTCAGCCCCGCTGGCCAGCGCATAACGGGCCTTTCGGAGCAGCCGGGGGGGACGCTGCTCACCCGCTTTCCGAGTGCCATTGCCGCCGGTATTTTCCACTACTACCGACGCGTGTACGAAGAGGGGGCTACCGACCGGCATGAAGTCAACTACCAAGCGGATGGGCTCAACAACTACTTCCGCATGCTCGCCCAGCGCAGCGGCGAGTTGCTGGTGGTCAGCTTCACCGATACCAGCGACCAAGACCGGAGTGCCGTAGAACAAGCCCTGCGCGAAAGCCAGGCCGCCGAGCAGGCAACTCGCGCCGAAACGGGAGCCCAACGCCGCCGCTTTTACGAGGTGCTGATGGCCCTGCCGGCCCAGGTGGCGACCTACCACGGGCCCGACCACGTCTACCAGTTCGTGAATGCGGCCTATCGCCGCTACTTCCCCACGCAGGCCCTGCCCGGCCGCTCCCTGCGCGAGGTGCTGCCCGAAGCCCAACAACAAGGCGTGCTGACCGTCATGGACCGCGTCTACCAGACCGGCGAGCCCCAGTACCTACCGGAGTTGGAGGTGTGGCTGGACTTTACTGGCAACGGTCAGGACCGCCGGCAACTCTTTCTAAACCTGTATTTTCACCCCTTGCGCAACGCGCAGGGGGAGGTGGATGGCCTAGTAGACTTCTCCTACGACGTGACCAACTCCGTACTGGCTCGCCGGCAAGTCGAGCAGCTCAACCAGGAATTGGAAACCCACGTGCAGGCGCGCACATACGAGGCAGAAGCGGCTCGCGCCGAGGCGGAGCGCCAGCGCCAGCAGTGGTACGACCTCTTCATGCGCGCCCCGGCCAGTATCTGCATCTTCGACGGGCCGCAGTGGGTGTACGAGTTCGTGAACCCCGGCTACCAAGCCATGTTTCCCGGCCGCCAGCTGCTGGGTAAACGCCTGGTCGATGCCTTGCCCGAGGTAGCCGACCAGCCCCTAATGGCTATTCTGCACCGCGTGTACGACACAGGCGAACCCTTTCAGGAAAGTGAGATGCTGGTGCCACTTGCCCGTACCGAGGGCGGACCCATTGAAGATATTTATCTCGACCTCAGCTACCTAGCTCGCTACAACGAGGCCGGGCAGATTGATGGCTTCGTGACGTACGCCTACGACGTGACCGAGCAGGTACTGGCCCGACGCGAGCGCGAAAACCAGCGCCAGCGCCTACAACGGCTCTTCCTAGCGGCCCCCGCTGCCATTTGCATCCTCAGTGGCCCGGAACTGGTCTACGAGTTTCTCAATCCTACCTATCAACAGTTTTTCCCCGCCCGCGTGTTGCTGGGTAAACCCTTGCGCGAAGCTCTACCGGAGTTAGCCGACCATGCCGCCTACTACACGATGCGGCACGTCTTCGACTCGGGCGAAACCGTCTGGCAACAGGCCCTGCATACCCCCCTAGCGCGCACCGAGGACGGGGTACTGGAAGACCGCTACTTCAACTACATCCAGCAGCCACGCTACGATGAGCAGGGCCGCATTGATGGCGTGCTCGTCTTCGGCTTCGAGGTAACGGAGTTGGTGGAGACGCGCCAGCAAGTGGAGCGTCTCAACCAGAAACTGGCCGCCATCAATAAGGAACTGACGGCCACGAACCAGGAATTGAGCAACAGCAACGCGCAGCTCACGCGCACCAACGTGGACCTGGACACGTTCGTCTACACGGCCTCGCACGACCTAAAAGCGCCCATCGCCAACATCGAAAGCATTGCCCTGGCCCTGCGCACCGCGCTGCCGCCCGCCGTGCA
>NZ_CAXTBM010000103.1:0-13706 GCF_964242765.1 uncultured Hymenobacter sp. | reverse complement strand
GCCTTTATATATCCTTCTATTGTTGCCTCACCCCCCATGAAAACGCTCTTGACAACCCTCGCCCTATTCGCGGCTATCTGCTCCGGTAACACGGTCAGTGCCCAAGTGACGCCCACCGAAACGCAGGCCTTGAGCAAGCAGCTTGCCCAGCTGATGCGCAATCCCAGGAAGCCTAAGCAGGACGTGCAACTTAATCTAATTGGGTGCCGGGCCGAGCAGGTCATTCGCGACCGGGACGCCGATGTGCAAATGACCAAGCCTCTGGCGGTTAGCTACGGCGGCAATTCAGGCTGGGCGGTGAAGGTAGATAACGGCGTCTTCGAAATGAAAATGAACCTGCTATGGGCCGACGTTACCTCCGTGACTTACGAGCCGAGCACCGATTCCGACGGCCAAAAGCACTTCGAAGTTAAGATCACCAAAGCCAAAAAGAACGACAGCAGCAGTTTTGAATTTCCTTTGTACACCACCAACGAAACCACAGTGAAAGATGTGGTGCGCCGCTTGGATAAGGTGCGGCGAAGCTGCGCCAGCAACTAAGCCAGGCCAAGCGGAAGGCCACCGTTTCTGCAATTTGGGCACTTCACCTCTCAAACCCGCTAACTGCGTGATTCATGTTTGACCTCGACAAGTGGCAAGAAATCCTGGGGACCATGCGCCGCAACAAGCTGCGCACCTTCCTGACGGCTTTCGGCGTGTTTTGGGGCATCTTCATGCTCGTGCTCCTGCTTGGTGCGGGCAAGGGAATGGAGAACGGTATCTGGAAAGAATTTGGGGGCGGCGCCATGAACAGCTTGTTTGTGAGTGCCGGCAAAACGTCGTTGCCGTGGCAGGGCCTGAAGCCGGGCCGGGAAATCAAGTTCACCAACGACGACCTGGAAGCTATTCGGCAGCACGTGGATGGGGTGGAACTACTGGCTTCGCGCAACCGGCTTTTCGGCGAGTACACTATCATCAACGGCACCAAGAACGGGTCCTATCAGGTGTTTGGCGCCAATGCCGAGTTCTTTCAACTCAACGGCGAGAAGCTGGCCCAGGGTCGGCTGCTCAACCCACTCGACGGCATCGAACAACGCAAGGTGATGCTGCTCGGCGAGAAAGTGTGCAAGGTACTGTTCGGCGACAGCAGCGGCATCGGGCAGTTTGTGCAAGTAAAGGGCGTGTTTTTCAAAGTGGTGGGCACGTTCACCAATACCACCAACAACGGCCGCAACGAGGAACGGGCCTTCGTGCCGTTCAGCACGTTTCAAACCACCTTCAATCAATACAACCAGGTGCAGCGCATTGGCATGAGCAGCATCAAGGGCACGCCCGTAAAGCAGCTGGAAGAACAGGTGCGGCAGCTACTGGCCCGCCGCCACAAGTTCGACCCCGCCGATAAGCAGGCCCTCGACCTCGAAAACAACGAAGAAGAAGTAGCGCGTTTCGAAGGCCTTTTCACGGGTATCAAGCTGTTTGTGAGCGTGATTGGGGTGCTGACTCTGGTAGCAGGCGTAGTGGGCGTAAGCAACATCATGCTCATCATTGTGCAGGAACGGACCCGTGAAATCGGCGTGCGCAAGGCCTTGGGCGCTACTCCTTGGAGCATCATCAGCATGATTGTGCAGGAGTCGGTGGTTATTACCAGCCTCTCGGGCTACCTCGGCCTCTTGGCTGGCGTGGCCTTGCTCGATGCCATTCGTTATGCCCTCGAACAAGCCGGCGGCACCACCTCCTACTTCGACCATCCGGAGGTGAATGTCGGGGTAGCGCTTAGCGCTACCGCCCTGCTGGTAATTGCCGGCGCCATAGCCGGCTTAGTTCCGGCCATGAAAGCTGCTAACGTGAAACCCATAGAAGCGCTAAGGGCAGAATGAAGACTGTCTCTTCACTAAGTCTGAAATTGTCTGAAACTAGCAGTGTACCCCAGCTCCTTTCGGGGAGGGAGGTGTAAGCTGAAAATCAACAGTAGTACCATTCGCCACCATGTTCGACATAGATAAATGGCAGGAAATACTTGGAACCGTCCGGCGACACAAGCTGCGCACGGCGCTTACTGCGTTCGGGGTGTTCTGGGGCATTTTTATGTTGGTGGTATTGTTGGGCGCGGGCAAGGGCTTCCGCAATGGCGTTGAAAACGAATTTGATGTAGCCAAAAATGCTGTATTCGTGTGGAGCCAGCGGACCAGCGTGCCCTACGCCGGGCTGAAAGTGGGCCGTTTTATTCCGTTCACCAACGACGACGTAGCGGCTCTGAAGCGGGAAGTACCCGAGGCTGCTGTTATTCTGCCGCGCAGCTCCCTCGACGGGACCTTCACGGTGCAATACGGCACCAAAAGCTCGTCGTTTTCAGTGAATGGCGAGTACCCTGGTTACCCGGCCGTGCAAGCAATGAACCTGACCGGCGGCCGCTTCATCAACGACATTGACATTGCAGAACGGCGTAAAGTGGCCGTTATCGGCGACCGGGTAGCCGAAGTGCTGTTCGGTACTGCGGAGCCCCTAGGGCAGGAAATCCGCATCAAAGGCATTTTCTTTCGGGTGGTGGGCAAATTCAAGGCCCAGGGCAAGCCCGAAAACGCGCAGGAAGAAGCGCAGAAGATTATTATCCCGCTCACGGCGCTGCAAGTCACTTTCAACCAAGTGAATCGGGTGGGTTATTTTGCTTTTATCCCGAGATCTGGAATTCCCGCGGCGGTTGTCGAAACCAAGGCGAAGCAGGTGCTGGCGCGGCAGCACAAAATAGCTCCCACCGACGACCGGGCGCTTGGCTCGGCCAACGTGGAAGAGGAATACGCGCGGGTGCAGGGCTTGTTCACTGGTATTTCGGGCTTCAGCTGGCTGGTAAGCATCGGCACCATTCTGGCCGGCATCATTGGGGTAAGCAATATCATGCTCATCGTGGTGAAGGAGCGCACCAAGGAAATTGGGATTCGTAAGGCGCTGGGCGCTACGCCCTGGAGCATTGTGAGCTTGATTGTGCAGGAGAGCATCGTTATTACGGCCGTGGCCGGGCTGCTTGGCCTGCTATTCGGCACGGCCCTCATGGCCGGTATCAACTCCTTGATTGCCGGTCAGGATGTTGGTTTTTTTGCGAACCCACGGGTTGATATTGGGGTAGCCGCTACGGCCGTGACGCTACTGGTTGTGGCGGGTGCCGTAGCCGGACTCGTACCGGCCCTAAAAGCCGCCCAAGTGCAGCCCGTTGTGGCCCTGAAAGATGAATAAGTACTGTGTGCCCTCACGCAGTACCTTCTTTACAGGCTTATTGAAAAACATTAGAAATGCACCTCTTGCCTTCCAGTTAAACCTCGCTACTTACTGTGCTACTGCCTTGGCACAGACACCCACCGCAACGGCAATACAACAAACTTTGCGGTGCTTCCACCTGAGCGCAAACCCTACGAAGCCACCAATACTCTCTTATGAAACGCGTGTTCCTTTCGCTGCTACTGCTGCTAGTGCTTGCCGGATTTGGCTGGCTGGGCTATTACTTCTGGAAGCAGGCCCACACCGATCCTATCGTTTATAAGACCGAGACGCCCTTTGTGGCCGATATTGTGAAGAAGACCGTGGCGACGGGCAGCATCGTGCCGCGCCGCGAGGTGCTAATTAAACCCCAGGTATCGGGCATTGTGGAGGAATTATACGTGGAGGCTGGCCAGCCGGTGAAGGAAGGTCAGTTGCTGGCCCGTATTCGCACGGTAGCCAACGCCGGCAACGTGAACAACGCCCAAAATAACATTCAAGCCGCGCGGGTGGCCCTCGAAACCAGCCAGATAGAGCTAGACCGTCAGCGCCCATTGTTCGAGCAAAAGGTAATTGCCGCCCAGGAATTCAACCGCTTGCTTGCCGACTACAAAGCCAAAAAGCAAGCGCTGAACGCCGCCGAAAACGACCTGCAAATAGCTCAGCGCGGCGCTTCCCGCAACACTGGCGGCGCCTCCAACTTGGTGCGCTCCACTATTACGGGTCTGCTGCTCGACGTCCCGATCAAAGTGGGTTCGTCGGTGGTGGAGCGCAACAACTTCAATGAAGGCACCACCATTGCCTCTATTGCCGATATGCAAAGCCTGGTGTTTGAGGGCAAAATTGACGAGAGTGAAGTAGGCAAAGTGCGCGAAGGCATGGACCTAAACCTGACCATCGGCGCCCTCGAAAACGAGTCGTTTCCGGCCACCCTCGAATATATTGCCCCCAAAGGCATTGCCGAGGAAGGCGCCATCAAGTTTCAGGTGCGCGCCAAACTCAAGCTCAAGCCCGGTCAGTTTTTGCGCGCCAACTATTCAGCCAACGGTGACATTGTGCTAGGTCGCCGCAGCCAAGTACTGGCCATCCGGGAAAGCCTGCTCCAATTCGGTAAGAAAAACAAAGACAGTGTGTTTGTTGAGGTGGAAACCGGGCCGCAGCAGTTCCAGAAACGCCTGGTAAAAACTGGCCTCTCCGACGGTATCAACGTGGAAGTAAGCTCGGGCCTAACCAAGTCAGACAAAGTGAAAGTGCTTGGCCCGCCGGTTGAAGGCGAAAAGAAAAGCTAGCAGTAACCGCTACTCACGCAACAGCCCCGGTATCAATTAGCAGGATACCGGGGCTGTTGCGTGAGTAGCGGTTATGGTCGGTTGGCAGCAAGTTTCGCCCAACCAACGGATAACGTTCAGTTTCATTACAGGATAACACAGGCCCGCTTTGCAGATCATAATGGCTGTACTATCAGCTAAGATTAGCTCTTTCAATAACGGCTTGGTCACCTGTTTCTTCAATAAGGTTGATAAAAATAGAATTTTGCTACATCATTTTATATGCAATTAGTACAGTATTTTATTAATATACTGATAACATACTACTCCCTACTCCCATGTCCACACATTTGCTTTTCAATCCGCAAGAGGCTTCCTCTTTAGTCGAGAACTTTCAAAATCGGAACTATCACCAGTACTCCTGCACCATCATCCGTAAAGTATTGGAAACCAAAAGCTACCACGAACATGAAGCCCGCGTGGTGAACAGCTTAATGGAGGCGATGAGTAACGTGCTAGATAAATTCAAGCATGTGGAAGCCGATGAAGACGGTATCTTTCAACTCTCTGATGGTCTCTACAACTTGTTGCTTGAAGTGGAATGCGTAGAGGCTGAATAAACACCCGCAGTTTTTGACTGCTATAAAATTCGCCTAGCAGCCTACCCCCAACAGAGAGGCCGTTATCCACATGGGATAACGGCCTCTCTGTTGGGGGTAGGCTGCTAGCTTTCAAACCAAGTTTGCCGGCCGCTACGCCCGCCAGGCAGCGTAAGTAACAGCCCTAGGCAGAAGGTTGGCAGAGCGCCCAATCTAACAGGGCCTGTCTGCACGTACGTTTCACGCTCCAAATGGCTAGCCGGTGTCGGCAGGGCAGGGAGTTGGACCTAATCGTAAAGTATGCAGGTGCCTGTTGTGTCTTCTCCCTCCCAAGCCGAAGCTGAATTGGTGCAGCGACTCTACGCTCGGGATGACACTGCCATGACCGAATTCTACGCTCGCTATGGCAAACTGCTCTACCGCGTCATTCACCTCATGGTGCCAACTGCGGAAGCAGCCGAAGATATCCTACAGGAAAGTCTGGTGAAGATCTGGCTGGCCTTTGCTCACTACGATGCCGAGCGCGGACGCCTCTATACCTGGGCCGTCAATATCTGCCGCCACCACGCCATCGACCACCTGCGCGCCGCCCGCTCGCGCGGGGCGAGTCGAACCACTGGTTTGGAGAACACGCCCGCGGCCTACCGAGTGCCCGGACCGGCCTTGGTACCCGAGCACGTAGATGTGCGTGCCAGTTTGCGCTGGCTGCGGCCGTCCTACCGCCAAGTAGTCGAGTTGCAGTACTTTCAGGGCTTCACTCAAGAAGAAATGGCCGCGCACCTAGACATGCCGCTGGGTACAGTTAAGACTCGCTGCCGGCAGGCACTGCGCCAACTCGCCCGGCTGCACCGCGACTTGTCTGCACGTTAGTCCGGGCAAACGCTGGCGGGTCGCCACTTTCGTCGTTGCTTTTCTTGACTTGTTCCGAGCCGTTTTACTTCCTAACAAGCGGCAGTTGCTTGTTTTCGGATTGAAATGCGCTGTCAGGCTATCCGCTGAAAGATACAGGATGGCTACACGACACAAAGAAATAGTACTGGAACATCTAGTAGCTGCGTACAAGAGGCTCAATGCATCGTGGAAAGGCGCTAAAAGAGAAGAAAGAACGGGCCTACACGGAAGGGCTTATGTTCAGCGCCGAGCAGTGACTTGTGCCCATTGTCGGACGACGATGACCACCTCTGTTGTCGTAGTTACCATAATCAAAGAGAACTATACGTCCTTCTTCTGTCCGGCTTTCTTCAATTGATTAGCCTTATATGCTCCTGTTCTAGGATGTACTTCCTACGAATACTCTTAAAAAAGAAAAAGGTCGTTTCCCGTTAGGAAACGACCTTTTCTAGGTAGCGGGGACTGGATTGCAACCTGCATTCTTAGAACGACTGTATACTGATAGAAAAAGCCCTTACATAGTCCTTAAAAGGCTTTTTAGGTTGCTATGTTATCTGTCTAAGTAAGGACAGATACGGTATGAATCGGGTTTTCTGTCCTACATAGTGTCCTACGTAGGACAGGATTACGTACTTTTGGAATGGCAACTACAACCCTTCCAAAATGGCTAAAATCTCCTACTTGCTGAACGCGCCCGGCGCGGATAAGCCAACCCCTATCTTCACCTTCCTCAGTTTTGAGGGACGCCGGGTGAAAGTATACGCCAACCGTTCTATACTCCCCCGGCAATGGGACGCAACGGAACGCCGCGCCCTTACGCGGGGCTACCCGCGCAATGGGGCACTGAACGACTGGCTAGACCTACTGGCCGAACGGCTGGCTACCTGTTGCGACGCCCACGCCGCCGCCGGCACCTCGCCCACGGCCGCTGAACTTCGCGCCCTGGCCGAAACCGAACAGGCCACCGAACCCGACCCCGTAGAAGCTGCTGGCCGTGGGCCGCAATTCTGGCAACGTTATGAGGAATGGGTAAACTACACCCGCGCCGCCGGCACCGTACGCACCGCGCAAGCCCACACCACCGCCGGCCGGCACCTTCAGGAGTTTGCCGACCTGAACGGCTATGCCATAGATTTTGACACCCTTACGCCCACCGTGGGCGACCGTTGGGCGGCCTACCTGCTAAACGTGGCCGGCCTGACTGATAATACTATCAACAAACACCTGGGGCGGCTCAAAGCCTTTATGAAGTGGGCCGGCAAGCGGGGCTACACCGAAAGTACGGCCCTTGACCGGGTGAGCTGGGCACGTCGGGAGCCGGACGTAATTGCCCTGAGCGTCGCCGAGTTGGCCGCCCTCGAAGGCCTACCACTAGCCCCCGGTTCCCGCCTCGACAAAGCCCGCGCTTGGTTTCTGCTGGCCTGCTACACGGGCCTACGCTATTCCGATCTGGTGAGCATCCAACCTCAGCACCTACGGTCCGCTACCGATAAGCTACCCGCTCACCTACGCCTGACCGCCAAGAAAACCCGCGCCGTGGTGAATGTGCCCCTGAGCGCCCGTGCCCTCGATATTGTGAACCACCTGCTAGCCGGCGACCTTGCCAGCGTCAAAAATCAGCCGATTACTAACCCCGTGCTGAACCGCTTTCTAAAGGAACTGGGGCAACTGGCCAGTATAGATTCACCCGTTGAAGTTATCCGCTACCGGGGCGGCATAGCCGACGTGACAACCTGCCCAAAGCACGAAAAGCTGACCGTACACACCGCCCGCCGTACGTTCGTAACCTTAAATCTGGGTAAGGGCATGAGTGCCGAATTCGTAATGAAGCTGACCGGGCACACGTCCTATAAATCCTTTCAGCGGTACGTGAACCTGACGCCCCAGCGCGTAGCGGAAGAATTTGCCCGGTTTCACGAAATGCCAGAGTAGGGCAATTAGCACCCGCAAAAACCGATAATCCAACACGAGTTGATTATGTAAAAAACTGTACAACTATTCCGCCCTACCGGGGCGGAATAGTTGTACAGTTTCCGATTTCTTGAAGCAGAATTGCTTGGAACCCGCTTTTGAACCTGAAAGAACATTATACTTTAATTCCTAGAGCTGGCAAGCTGTGAACACCCCCAATAATCTGACCTCTGAACAGGCCCACTACCGTGAAACGGCCGAGTACGGTATTACTGTGGCCGCCGCCCAACGGGCCGCTGGCCGAGTACAGCCGGACGACTGCCTAGCCTACGGCCTGCGGTGCTACCTAGCTGCCTATCCGCACCCGTATTTCCCACCCGTTGAACGGGAACCGCCCGAAGTAGTACCCGAAAAACACCCCGACTACCCGCGCCTGCTAGCAGGACATCGTAGGCATGCCGAGCAACAGTTACAACGGGCCTACAGGCTGCGCCGGGAAGACTTGGCCGCCGAGTTAGCCGCCGCCCGCGACAACAACCCACCTGACCCACCGCTGGCGCTGGCGCTGTTGCTAAAGAAAAGCGCCGAGCGTCTGTTAGAGGACCGCGATTATCTGACTCGCGTGGGCAGCGGTCTTCCTCCTGTATTCGCTAAGCAGCACCATGCGCAACTAGCCTACGCTTTTACACCTGACAAAGGACGCTATAAGGGCATTGTTACCGCATTCAATGCCGAAGGCTGCACAGCAGCCGAGCTAGAGCATTTTCGTGAGTTGTTGGCTGAGTTTCACAGGGTAGAAGCGCCTACTATAGCAACGCCTAACCCAGCGGATGACTACTACAGTAATCTTGGAATGTCGGAATTGAATAAAAATATATCAGATTTATGCCTCTTCCCGTTTACAAAATCTGACTTGATTTCTCTTTTACAGCATTTGGAATTACTTGATTATGAGGGCAATAATCAGACACTTCACTTAGGAGGACGCAACCGAGAAGTATGGGGTAAATTCACGGCTGCTTACCGCGTTTTAAGCCGGCTTCAATTAATGAAATCAACATCAGATGATAAAGTGTGGGCTACTGCATTCAAGACATCTTTCAAAGTGGTTTTAGGTCATAATCTGAGAGAACGTAGGCTTCTAGCGGCAGGAGGCGCTAGCGATGAAGACCCTAAACAATTCCGTCAAGGAGTAGAGGATGCTACCCATTGGGTAAAAAGTTGGATTACTTGGCGCGGCAAGGCCAAAGAGCGTCCCACAATGCCTTTCATTGTGCCATAATGCAATAAGATTTCATTACAGGGCAATCTCATAACGCTATTTGTATACCTGAACGGCACTAACGCTGTCAGGCTTGACAAATGGACAGAGCTGTTATTCCAATTGGCGTTGCCTACGCCCAACTACTCGAAGATGTAAGAGCAGTTATCAGGCACGAACTAAATCAAATTTCAACAACTCACGCTGGCCCACCCCCGGCCGACGAGTTGCTGAGTATCCGCGAAGCCGCCGAACTGCTGGGCGTAACAGTGCAAACAATCCATTCATGGAAACAGAAAGGATTGCTGAAATACCACAAGTTGGGGAGCCGCAGCTACCTGAAACGAGCCAACGTATCGGCCGCGTTACAGAGCTACCAGCGCACGGTAAAAACCGGAAAGGGGGGCACCCGTGCTTAGATCGCCTAACCAAAACCTAGTAACCGGCCGGGCATTATTAATTACCCGCCAGGGGCTGTCTGTTTTTTTGGACACTCTACCCAGCCTCGATTTCTCTGAGAAGGGGCGTAACAATTTAGCCCGCCGCTTCGGCTTGTCGGATGCCGAACTATCTGCCGTGCTGGCTGCTTATCGGAAAGGCCGCAACCGATGAACGCCGCCGTACTGCCCACCCCCGCCCGGCCCTTCGGAGCCGACACGCTGGCCTGTAGCCTTACCCTCACTGGCAAGGCCACGCCCGCGCCCGCCGAGCTGGCTGCGGCCCTAGCCGAACTATACCCTGGCGGCACTGGCCCCACCGTGCCCGATCTACTGGCCGCCGGCTGGCTAGTGTCTACCGTTGACGGGCGCGGCCTACGCCAACCTCCCCTTACCCCGGCCCAAGTAACTGCCCGGCTGGCAGCGACCAAAGAGCCCGATAAAACCCAACATTTTGTTGCAACTGCACCGGACAAAACCAGACAACCTTACGTGCCCATACTGACCGGAGGCATATGTGGAACAGGTATAGAATCTGACAAATCTGACTCTCTAAAAAAGGACGAAAACAGCAGTAAAGCAGAAGTAAAAACCGAGTTTTCCGAGTCCCTAAAAAAAGACGAAGGTAGACGGGAAACAGGTGAGGCCGCACCGCTATTCAGCTACTATCGGGGTGGCATTGCGGCTACTGTTCCCTACGCGGCTATTACCCCGACCCAGCTTTATGCCGTGCTGACTTCGACCCGGCACCGCGCCGCTACCGAAGCCCTCCGCGCTGCCCCCGTGGGCAGTCCCCAACGGGCCGAGCTTAAAAAGCGCCTCGACTACGTAACACCTGCTGGCACCTTCGCCCGGCGCGCTAATGACGCGCTAGCCAAGCCTTCGGGGCTGCTAGTGCTAGACTTTGACCATGTGCCCGACGTAGGCGCCGCCCGCATCGCCCTGCTGGCCGATGAGCTGCTAGCTCCTGAGCTAGTGCTACTGTTCACTAGTCCCAGCGGCGACGGATTGAAAGCCCTGGTGCGCACCGACCCCACAGCCGCCCACCTCGACAACTTCCGCGCCTGTGCCGCCTACCTGGCCGCCCACTACGCCTCGTTGGGCTTGTGTCCTGATGAGGCTGGCAAAGATGTGGCCCGCGCCTGCTTTGTGCCCTACGCCCCCGATGCTTGGCTGGCCCCAGCTTACGCGGTCTGACCTCTACGAAACCTAATAAAACCTTACATTTTCCGAGTTGGCAACGCAATGGATATTCACAAGCTACGGGCCGCAACGCCCGCTCCGACCTTGCATTGTGGAACCAATACGCGCACGCGTACTGCTCCTACAATAGTTGATCCTGATGCGCTAGCCTGGTGCCTGGCACAATACGAAACACACCACGGCCTGCTGCCCGCCCCAGGCAACGGCCGCAACAACTGGCTGGCTGCCTTAGCATTTTTCTGTAATGAGCGGGGAGTAGAAGTGGCCGACCTCGAAGCCCACGCCCTAAGCAGCTACGCGGCGGCCGACTTTCCGGCGCGGGAGATTGAGCAAACCCTACGCGGAATCTATACCCGCGAAGCCGCTGCCCACGGGAGCAAGCCCTACACCGCCACCGGGAATAAACCGGGTTTTTCGGCTTTTATCGGACAAAAAGACAACGGGCCATCCGAGCTGCCGTCTACCTTCCCAGCCGCCGTGTACGACGCGCTACCCGACTTCCTGCAACGGGCCTGCGATCCTTTTAAAGGCCACGAAAAGGCCGTAATGTTGCTGGGCACGCTAGCCGTATTGTCGGGCTGCTTCCCGGCCGTGGGCGGTACCTACAACAAACGCCGGTTTGGCCTAAACCTGTTTGCGTTTATCATTGCCCCACCGGCTAGTGGTAAGGGAGCCCTAGCTTGGGCGCGGCGGCTGGCCTGGCCTCACCACAAGGCCCTGACCGATGCCAGCCGCGCCGCCCGCCTCGACTATGATGCGGAACTGGCCGCCTACAAAACCGCCGGTAAGGCTAAAGCCAGCTTGACTCCGCCCCCGGCTATCCCGCCGCCCTACAAGCTACTTTACCTACCCGGCAACACCACGGCCGCCGCCCTACAAACGGCACTGGCCGAAAACGACGGGCGCGGCATCATGTGCGAAACCGAAGCCGATACTCTGACCGGGGCGTTGGGAGCCGATTTTGGCAATTTCAGCGACGTGCTGCGCAAAGCCTTCCAGCACGAGCCCGTTTCCGTGCTGCGCAAAACCGACCGCCAACACCTTGACCTAGCTCGCCCTGCCCTTAGCATTGCCCTAACCGGCACCCCGGGCCAGCTCCCGCGCCTAATGCCTTCGGCCGAAGATGGACTAGTAAGCCGGTTCTTATTCTACCTCTTTGAGCAAACGCCCACCTGGCAAGATGTAAGTCCCAGCGCCGGCCCGCCCCTCGACCCTTACTTTGACAAGCTGGCTGGCGATCTAACCCGTATGATTGCTGCCGTTCCCGAAGCTAATGAGGCCGGCACCTACCCTGTAGAAATAACCCTAGCCGATGCTGATTGGGAGCGCCTGAATGCCGCTGGGGCTGCGGGCCTTGATGAAGCCCTAGCCGTGGCTGGCGGGGCGGGCGGGAGTTCGGCCTACCGGCTAGGGCTAGTGGCTTGGCGAGTAGCCGGACTATTAACGCTGCTGCGCTGCTTTGAATACGGGCAAGCCCCCGCTGGCTGCCTCGAAGCTGACCCAGCTGACGTGGGTACTGCCCTAGCCATTATGGATACCGCCCGCGCCCACGCGCTGGCCGTGCTGGCAATGCTGCCTGCCCCCGGCGGCACTACCGGCCGCTATGCTACTAAGGCCGCGAAGGAAGCACGGGCCAAAGAACTGGACGCGCAAGGGCTGAGCGCTCGGAAAATTGCCCAGCAGGTGGGCGTACACTTTACCACCGTGGCCCGCTGGTTACGCATTGAAGACGTGTAGCCGTGTAGCGCGTAGCGTTTTTGCTACGCTACACTTTACTATGCAGCGCCTACCCCTAGCTACACCAATCCGAAATTGGGTGCTGACATACTGAATCGGTAGGCTAGCCACCGTGCTACCTGAAAAACCTTGAATTGGAAGTAGCCCATTTTGCCGGACAGACCCGACCCCCCTGGCTGAGTACAACCTACACAGGACGCTGGCCCGCTTCTTTTCCGACCCCGAAAGCCACTGGGAATATATTGACACCAGCGGCCCGATTGATTTTCACCGCTTCACAACAGCCGTGAAACACCAAACCGACTTCGCCTTGCGCATGATGTCTGCGGCCGTAGGCGGCTATGAGCTGCCCTTGTATCGGCAAGATCAAGGCGACCAGTTCGTGCCTACCTCGGTTATTGACTAAATAGAGTAGGAAATGAACGAGAATGTAGCCAACGAACGGCTAACCGCCTATTTCAACGCCGTGCTGAATGCGGGCCGGCACTTAGACGAGTCACATGCCACGATGCCGCCCAATGACTTACGCGGCTACCAACTGCTACACGAATGCTTGAGCAATATACTAGCCGTGAAAATGGAAGCCTACCCACCGTTTTAGCACACACTCAAGCTTTAATTTAAAGTGGTATAGTGCTAATAAATAAGCAGTGGATAGCTTTACTTCATGGAAGAAAAGCCAATAACAGCTATTGCAGACCTCGTTGAGATTATTAACGAGTCTGGCTTAATGAACGAACCACACTCGCATATTAGAGTGTGGTTCCGGGGCCATGCCGACACTATTTGGAAATTAAATCCAGGGGTATACAGACCTGATTTTAAGCCCATTGACGAGAACGACCGGCTTTCTTTAGAACGCCATCTTAGCCAAGATTTTCAAGCTCTAGCAGCTGCGCGTCTGACAGGCCGAGAAACCGATGCGGAAATATACTTTTTACAGCAACACTATGGGATGCCAACCAGATTAATGGATTGGTCCAGCAACCCGCTTATTGCACTATGGTTTGCTGTTAATGATGAAAACCACCGTGATAAAGATGGAGAGATTTTTATGATGGATGCCTACGAAATCAAGGGGCCTGGCAGACCTGATGATTTTGGTATTGCATCTTCCCGAAATCCATATTTTTTGAAAGCACTGTTACCAATTTTTGATTGGCAGGAGGCA
>NZ_CAXTBM010000102.1:0-13738 GCF_964242765.1 uncultured Hymenobacter sp. | reverse complement strand
ACCTAAGGGTTTGTTTTACATCGGTGAGTTGCATCCATTCAAGCAGTACCAAGGCAGCAAAGCCCGTTTCGACACCACTGGTGGCGTATTCGAGTTGGAGTGCCACATTCATCACATCTCCGATTACACCGAAAGCGCCCGCCAAGAAGGCTTCACTATCGTCGCCTTTCATGAGTGGTTCGATGAGGAAAGCCGGCTCAATGCCCCACGGATTGCATCTTTCCTGTTCCGAAAAGATTAGTGTAGTAAGAATGACATGCTATTTTAGAAGAGTCTTGCTATAAGTATAGTTCAATTGATATGTACGTGCTGTGATGATATAGACACAAGTGCTGGTTATTATAAAATTTATATTTATTACGCAATTATTGTATTTTAAACTTCAGATTATCTAATAAAATTGCCATGTTATTTCGGGGCGCTGAGAGGCGGAATCCGAGGTTATTATGGTCTTTTATTTATATTTAATTTGAAGAAAATTTACACTCTTATCTTATTCCTGCTTTCTTTCAATGTTGGAGCCCAAACGGGCATTCCGGTTCCAGAATTCAAACAGTTTGAAGTGGCGTTGCAACGTTTTATGCAGCGCTGGGAAATATTGGGAGCTTCTGCTGCTTTTGGCACGGAAGATCGGCTGGTTTACGCCCGGGCCTTCGGTTACGCTGATTTGGCCCGCACTGAACCTTTGCAACCGTACCACTTGCTGCGCGTGGCTAGCCTCTCGAAGCCGGTAACCGCCATGGCTATTTTGAAGCTGGTGGAACAAGGGCGTCTGAATTTGGCGGGCAAAGCATTTGGACCGCAAGGGTACTTGCAAAGTTCGTATTACACGAGTGTCATTACCGACCAACGTGTCTACGACATCACCGTGCAGCAACTACTCGAACACAGCGCAGGCTGGGACCGGCTTGTGGGGTGCGACGGGTACGGCAGCTGCGACCCAGTGGATTTCCCGCTGCATGTAGCGCAGAAGCAGAACGTGCCCAGTCCCGTCGGCGACTCCACCATGGTGCGTTTTCTGTTGGCTAAGCGTCTGAACTTTGCGCCGGGTATGCGCTATGCTTATTCCAACATAGGCTATTTGGTGTTGGGCAAGATAGTGGAAGCTGTTACGGGGCAGGGCTACGAAACGTGGGTACAGAACAACTTGTTGGTGCCCGCTGGGGCGTTGGAAGCGCACTTAGGCCGCGACTTGCCTGCGGGTCGATTGGAACGGGAGGCGGAATACCAAAGCCAATACCAAACACTGGCCTGCAATGGCTCCGGACAAACGGTGCCTGCTGCCTACGGCGGCTTCCACCTCGAAGCCATGGGGGCCCACGGGGGCTGGGTGTGCTCGGCGCGTGACTTGGTGCGCTTGGTGCAGGCCGTGGAAGGCGGCCCCGACCACCCCGGTTTGCTAGCACCTTCCACGCTAGCAACCTTGGTTCAGCCTTCCATTTCCGAACCGGGGTATGCCAAGGGATGGCAAGTAAACCGGGCTGGAAATCGCTGGCATGGGGGCCGGCTAGATGGTACGGCCACTTACTTGGTGCGCACAGCGGGGGGCTATACTTGGGCCATCCTGCTCAATACGTGCCCTAGCACGCCTGCCTTTTGGCAAGAACTCGACCAGTTAGGCTGGGTAGCGGCTCCGGGCGCAGCCGGCTGGCCGGCCCACAACCTATCAGCCCCCCAACAAAACGCAACGGCCCTCACCGCTACCCAAGATTCGGCAAGTATGCTGCTGCACTGGACCCGAGGAACCGGCAACCGCCGCTTGGTGCTAATGCGGGCCGACGGGCCGGTAGATGTTTTCCCCACGGATGGCATCCGGTATACAGTGGCTCCCTTCGGCCAGGGTGAGCAGTTGGGCCAAGGCACATACGTGGTAGCCGACGAATCTGCCGACTCCGTATCTGTCCGCAATCTAGACCCGCGTCATTCATACCACATTCGGGTGGTGGAATATGCCGACAACGCAGCCACTAGCAACCAGCCTGTATACACTCTGGACGGAAACCCAACCCTGGTACTGCATCCGGCGGGGGCACTGGCCTTGAATGTGTACCCCAATCCTGCGCACGACGAGCTGGCGGTAGCCGGAGCTACTCTTTCACTGCCCTACGAAGTGATGGGCCAAGACGGACGGCGCGTTAGCAACGGGCAAACGGCACCAGGGCAAACTATTCCGGTTGTTGATTTGCAGCCCGGCACTTATTTCATCCGCTTTCAAGCACCCGAGGGACCCGTATCGCGCCGGTTCGTGAAAGAATAGCACCTATAGTAAGCCGAGACAATAGGAAGAAACTGGCGGAACTCAGGCAAGTTTGCCACATTCAAATCAAGTAAATTGGTGAGTCTCACTTGAGTAGTCAAATCGACTAGTATTCAAGCGGGACTCACCAGTTTCAGCTAAAACCGGGGAGTCCCAGCCAACGCATTGCGGAACCTGCACCTTTGCAAATCTGTGGGGGCTCACTGCTACTCCTGGGGCCTAGCCTTTCGCGCGCTTTAAACCGTTTGTGCAGCCGCGCGCGCTCTTATCAACTTCGGAATCAGATAAATAACCAATTGGCGTAGCTGCAAGTAGAAAAACTTATCAGTCAGTTAATGCCGAAAGACGCAATAGTTTCAAGGCAAAGCTCCTGCGTATTGGTAGTAGTGACAGCCTTTATCAACAAATTGGCTGGTGTGTCGAGCATCAGCAACACCAGCGCTTACCGCCAGAACAACACCTTTTTGGCTGTAGCAAACGACAGCTGTGTTGGCTACCACAATTGTAGCTGCTTAAGCTTTATGAGTACCCGCAATGAAACTCAATGAGCCTCTATGTCGGCTCGCATCAATAAGTTTGTGAAGTAGGGTGGGGTAGGGGAAGCGTGGAGACAGTCTTTGATATCTTACATTCGCTTATTAAAATGCGACTAATTCAGAATTTAAATGGCTGACAATTAGTAATGTGATTGTTATAATCTTGCGCATATTATGCTCTTGTGAATATATGCAATCTTTAATTTGAATACGTATATTGCGGCCTTGCTCTTTGTTCCATCCTTTGTGAGAAGCATTAGCTTTTGTAAAGAATTATAACTTCAAGCGGATTAAAACTGTGTTAGTATTTGTGGTTAGTATAAAAATTGATAAACTGGAAATAATAAAGTATCATAAAAGTAGTGAATAATATTTAAATATTTATTATTATAAAATAGTCAATTCACTCTATTTATTAGTAGCAGATATTAAATTAAAGATGAATATTCGCAAATCACTCTCAAAAGCATTGCTGATAATATTTATTATCAAGATCTGAGTTCTAACACACGAATAAAATTGTCATTAATAAAACCTCTTGCATTTTGACACTTAAAAACAGCTTCTGGATTTTCTTTATCGTTTTACTTTGTATACACGCAACCATTGTTTTGTGCATTGATTTCTTTCCCTTTGCTGATGTACCTAGTCATTTAGCAGAGGGAGTAATTTATAGATATTATAACGAAGCCTCCAATCAATTTAATCAGTATTACACGCTGAATTATCTACTTTATCCCAACACTTTTCACTTATTCTTTTTTTCCTTGCCTATTTTCCCAGATGTGGAAATTGCCAATAAGGTATTGCATCTGGTTCTTGTAGTCACGTTGCCCGTATTAGTGTTGCTCGTAATTAAGGAATTGAACGGCAATAAATGGTTTGCTATTATTGCTTTTATTTTAGTATACAATTATAATTTAACGTTTGGCTTTACCGGAAACGCCATAGCCAACAATGTGGTGCTGCTGATCCTGTGGCTGTGGCTACGAGCTATTGATAAGAAGTCCACTTATATTATGAACATGGTCTTTATATCCTTGCTATTATTAGTGGTGTATTTTTCACACGCTATGGTAGCCTTGTTCTGTATGATGATGGTTGGATCTTTCTTGCTGTATAGGTACAGAGCTAATTTTAAAGCCTTGGTTCTAAATTCGTTTACCTTGGTGCCTTTAGGCTTGTTAATTGTTTATTGGTGGTTTGTTCTTCAAAAATCAGCCGAGAATAGTGCTGGCTTCACTACCGAAGAAACGTCAACCGGGGCGTTTATGAAAGAATATTATAAGCATGAGTTCTTACAGATTTTTTTGATCAGAGCTAAGTTTATAGTGGCTGATAATGCGCAGCTGTTTAGCGGGCCCCTCGGAAAAATAGTCGCCCTTCTTTTGGCCTTCATTATTCTGGTTCCTTTTATAATACTTGCCTATAAGTATTTTTCCAATAAAGATGCTGTACAGCGGCAAAGCTTGTATCCAACCATTGATGAAAAGCTAATTTATATTTTTATATTATTGGGTGTAAGCTGCTTTTGTTACTTTCTGCTGCCTCAACGTATTCCTGGCCAAGAGCCATTGTATGAGCGTTTCTCTACTATTTTGTTGTTCGCTCTTATTTTTATTGCCTGCAAAGCACCACAAGTGGATAACAGGCTATTTGCTTACGCGACTACTTTTGTTGCTTTTGCGCATTTGGTGTTGTGGGGCCAATACTTCTATCAGTTCGATCAGGAGAACAAGGGATTTCCGGAAGTATTGCCAACTGATAACACAAAAACTCTCTCGTATATGAATTACGATTCTTATTACAGAGGAAGGATGATATACGACCATTTTCAAAATTATTTCATAGTAAAAAATAAAGGTATTTCTACAACCAGGATAATTGACTACAGATTTGGTATGATTAGAAGGAAAGCAAGCGGCGGGTTACCCTACCAGGGGTATATGTATTATAATGAGAGCCCTAGAAAGCTGATGGAGAAGTCTGATTATCTACTGATCAGAGGTGATATTGCCGCTAGAGACCAAAAGCTTCTAGACTCACTAAATACTTTCAAAAAGGTTAAGGACGTCAATGACTGGCATTTATTGCAAAAAGTCAGCAGGCCATAAGCCGTAGCGAGGCGGGATTCTGCGCACGTAAACCGGCTGATAAGAAGTCCCGAACTTGTGTTTGGGCTTGCCTATCATAATGAAGCGCTTTGGGCCAAAGTGGTTACTACGGCAGAAAATAGGAAGGCGGGCTAACGTAGTTTGTGCACATAGCAAACTGCGTTAACCCGCCTCGTTTCTTGCCGTAGCCTGGGTGGTTTAGCTACCCCATGATCTGAGAGCTACTGGTTGTGGCGTTACTTACCGGCCAAACAGTAAGTGCTTGCTTTTCTTCGCAAAGCTGTACAGATGAGCCGGCAACTTATTCACCCAGCTCATGTGCACGACGGATTCGGTTAGTAAAGAGTAATTCGTTTTGTAAACTGCCCGGTGCGAGGTGGTTTTATAAATGTTGTACTGAAGGCCCACGACCGTCTCGTCGGTCACTGCCCGGTACGATGCGGTGGGTAGCAGCGGCTGAATTGCGAGTGTGTAAGCTAGAGGGCCCGTGAGCCGTAGCACGCCTATGCCGCCGGTGCCGTGTAGCCACGGACGGTAGTTGTCGATATTGGTGAGCACAGTTTCGAGCACTGCCTTCAGGAAAGGGTGGCCGGGTGCCGCAATGATATGCCACTGTTGGTACTCGCCGCCCGCAAGGTGCGCTACCTCTTTCGACATGCCAAACCCTTCGTGTGATTCACCGGGCTTGTTTCTCCAATTAGACAAAATGTATCTGTCGTCGGGTTGCAATACCTCATCGAGAGGACGAGTGCAGGTGCTCTTAATATCTAAATAGACGCCGCCACACTTATAAAGCAGCAAATAGCGGAACAAATCGGCTCGGGCCGCGCCATACCGCGGGTTTATGCGTTCATAATAACCGAGAATGTTAAGTCCGTAATTCTCCTTGATGAATTCCTTTATATCGTCATCGTCATGAATAATATGCTTCCAGCCAGGATTCAACATTTTCATGTTGTCGACATTCTGCTGTAGCTCGGCCGGCAACTTCTTGGTCATGAAAGTCTGGTGAATAACACGGGGGATAACCGTGCCTTCCTCTAATGGCAGCAGATGGGGTTGCCTGCCAGTATGTAAAGCAGGAGGGGAAAGTACTTTTGTCATAGGTAATTTGATGCAATCAGATAACGGCCCGCTAATCACTAGCAGGCAACAATATTGCAAATCCTGCGCAAAGATGTAAAAAGAGTAAGAAGCTAGTAGAGGTCGGGAAAAGCACCGCTCTGATTTCTTGTTTTGCAATGACGAAAATAGGCGCCCGCCGTGAGCACAGCGCCTTGGTGACAAGTCTTGACTTCCGAGTTAGTTTTGGCGCCAGCAGCAAAAGCATTGTTGCAGCTAAGCAGGGTTAGCGTCCTTGCACGCCAGGGTATAGCTCCTGCACAATGTCGCTCTGGACAAACTCTTTGGTGCGTACGTTCATCATGCTCAGGCGACCACTGAAAGCAGCGCCTTGATCGAGGTTCCAAACGTTGGCACGTTGGAGGGGAACTTCACTCTCCGGCAGGGTAGGCGTGTGGCCAATAAAACATTCATTGTAAGCCGATGCCTCTAGGCCATACTGCCACAAGGTGCGCATCCAGATCAATAAATCCGGGTCTTGCTCGGCAATCGGAACGGTTGGATCGTAGCCGGCATGGACGTAAAGATTCCCTATTTCGTCTTCGAAATAGGGGATTTGCTTGCTAAAGAAGTCTTGAAGATGTTGCTGGATGTAGCTCACTGACTTTTGCTGGTAAGCATCGTAGGTAGCTTTTCCACCTTGGGTGTACCAAGCTTTGTCTACCTGTCTCAGGGGCGGCAGAGTGGCCAGCCACTCGGTGGCCCACTGGTCGTGGTTGCCTTGTAGCCAGATGCTATCCGGAATGCCGAGCAGACGCTCCACGCATTGCGGCGTTTCGGGCCAGCCATCGGCTACGTCGCCCAAATGAATAAGCCGGTCGATGCCCGGGCGAAACGGACTGCGCTCCAACACCTGCTCTAGCGCCCGAAATGCCCCATGAATGTCGCCTAGTACATACGTTTCCATGAGATTACTACGAGTAAAGCAGCTATAAGGCGACAGCTAAAATAACCACCATAGAAAGCAAATGCATTGCGCTTTCGCAACTTAATTGGCTGCAAGCCAAGCTGCCCTTAACGTAATGCTGAACGCTATAAGAAAGGTAGCCTCAAGAAAGGCAGCGTCACACTTGATTCCTGCACGGCCAGAGTGTCGCCAACCCGGACGTTGGAAATATCAGCGGAATCGAAGGGGTTAGCGAGCGGGCGGCGGAATGATGCGGGCCTGAAAAAACGCGTCGGTCTTGCGGTTAAACTCGTCGGCATGCTCCTGTAGGGTAGCGTGGCCGCTGTTGGGCACAATCCAAAGCCAGGCGCGGGGTAAGCTTTGATAGATAGCCACCGTGTGCTCGGGTTGAATAACGTCCCGGTCGCCGGCGATGATGAAAGCGGGGGCCTTGATGCGCGCCAGCGCCGGCAGCGGAACGTGGGGATGGCGCCAGTCGAGCAGGAATACCTTCCAGTCGTTTTTGCGGCCGGGGTCAGTGAACGTTTGAGTGCGGCCTTGCTGGTAGCCGCGCTTCATTTGTTGCCACAGTTCCGGCATCAGGGCCGTAGAATCAGGCCAGAGGTTGGCGCCGGTAGCGGCTAGCCGTTTCACTTTTTCGGGGTGGCGCAACGCCAGCAGCAGCGCCGTAATACCCCCGTCGCTCCAACCGAGCACGTACGCGGAATCGAGGCGCAAATGGGTGAGCAGGGCCGCGCAATCGTCGGCTAGCATCTCGAAGCTTAGCGAATCAATGCCGTCCAAGGATTTACCGTGAGCCCGGCTATCGAGGGCAATGACGCGGTAGCGCTTGGCGAAGTAGGGAATGGTTTTCTGGAATTCTTTGCTGCTGCCGCCGTTGCCGTGCAAGAGCAGCAGAGGCGGGCCGACGCCGTACATTTCATAGTACAGCTTCACGCCGCGCACGGTGGCGTACTTTCCGGCGGCGGGGTTGTTGCCATACGGTACCACCTGCCCTAGTGCTAGCCGGGCGAACAGCAGAAGCGCAAGAAGCAGGGAATAGCGCATGGATTACTGTATTTGTGTTAGCACCCAACTGGCCTGAAAGCTCATAAGTAAAGCAGCTCCAGCCTGCCGCTAGCGCAGCATTAAAAGTATAACCTCCGCGTGGCGGCTGGTCACGAATTACGCTGCGCTAAACTCGCGCTAGTTGAAAGTAGGTAGACCATTTGGAATATAGTTCTCTCACGCCGCCGTATCGCCTACCTCGTCCTCATCGTCTACCATCACGCGGGCTAGCTTTTCGATGTTGAGGCTGCGGGCGGAGGCGTCGAAGATTTCGCGGTAGGTGCCGCGCAGGTCGTAGAGCTGCTCGTGGGTGCCGCTTTCCACCATGCGGCCTTCCTTCATGACGTAGATGCAGTCCGAGTCCACGATTTGGGCCAGGCTGTGAGAAATAATAACCACCGTGCGGCCCTGCTTGATGGCGTCGAGGGAGTTCTTGATTTGCTCGGTGGCAATGGCGTCGAGGGAGGCAGTGGGTTCGTCGAGGAAGATGATGGGCGGGTTCTTGAGGAACAGCCGCGCAATGGCAATGCGCTGCTGCTGCCCACCCGAGAGCTGCTGGGCATCGGACGCATATTGCTTGGGTAGCTGCATTATCTGCTCGTGCAGGTAGGCTTGCCGGGCGGCGTGCTGCACTTGCTCGAAGCTGGCATCCATCACGCCGTAGCGGATATTTTCCTCGATGGTGCCCTTGAAGATGTGGTTTTTCTGGAGCACCAGCCCGATTTGCTGGCGCAGGGCGTGGGTATCGTAGTCGGCCAAGGGCTGGCCATCCAGGAGCATTTTGCCGTGGTCGGGGGCGTAGAACTTGCAGAGCAGGTTGATGATGGTGCTCTTGCCAGCGCCGCTCAAACCCACCAAGGCAGTGGTTTTGCCGGCCTCAATGGTTAGGCAAACGTCGTGCAGGGCCTGGGTACCGCTGGGGTAGGTGAAGTTCACGTTGCAGATGTCGAAGGTGCCGCGCAGGTGGTCGGGTTGCAGCGGGCCGGTAGGCTCCACGGCACCTTGGGCATCGAGGATATCGAAGAAGCCTTCGGAGTAGGTGAGGGCGTCGTTCATTTCGTCGTAGATACGGTGCAGCTGCCGGATGGGCGCCGACACGTTGTTGAAGAGCAGGATATGGAACATAATGGCCCCGATGGAAATTTGCCGGTCGAGTACCAAGTAGGCCGTTAAGATGATGATGAGCACCACGCCTACCTGCTCGGTGAAGGTTTTGAGGCCGTCGTAGCGGAAGTTGGTTTTGCGCGTCTGGAGCTGGGCTTCCTGGAGGCTTTGCTGCGCCTGCGCCTGTTTCAACTCTTCGTAGTCTTCGCGCACAAAGCTTTTGATGACTACGGCCGAGTCGATTAGGTTGACGAGGCCTTGGCTTTTGGCTTCGCGCAAGCCGCGCAAAGCTCGGCGGGTACCGTTCAGCTTGTCGGCCTGCCGGTAGCTAATCCAGAAGTAGAGCGGCATGATGCACACGGCCACCAAGCCTACGTATACGTTGGCCGTGAACATAATTACGAGGGCCACGATGGAGTTAGCAAATAGCGGCAGGATATCGATAAAGAAGTTCTGCACCAGCTTCATCAAGCTTTCCACGCCCCGGTCGATGCGGGTTTGGAGCTTGCCGGTTTGGTTGCCATTGTCGGAATAGAAGCCGAGTTGGTAGCTCAGAATCTTGCGCACCGCATCCTGCGAGAGGGTGCTCGACACATTGATGCGGATTTTTTCGCCGTAGAACTTTTGCCCGAACTGGATGAAGGTGTTGATGATTTCCTTGCCGAGCAGCAGTACGCTCACCAGCAACAGCAGGTCGGCACCTTGTGTTAAGCCCTTGTTCTGGTTCAGCAGCCCCTGCACTGTATCCACAGTATAGCGCAGCACGAACGGATTAACCTGTGCCGCCAACGACCCTACCAGCGTCAGCAGCAGCGTGCCGATAACCAGCGGGCGGTAGGGCCGGACGTACGGATAAAGGCGCTTGATAATTTCCCAAAGGCTCATGCGTCGGTAAGGGCTAAGTAAGGATAGCCGGTTAGACGCGAGAGGCAAGGAGGAGGTTGTACCCACAAGAAGCACTTGCTCTGAGGGATACCGCAGGCAGGCTAATAAGCCATTCTATACTTCCATGAAAGCTTCAATGGCTTTCAGCGTTTCGCGCGGCGCGCTTACGTGCGGACAGTGCCCATTTACGGGCAGGGTAACAAGCGTAGCGCCCGGAATAGCAGCCTGTAGATAGTCGCCTACTTCTAGCGGCGCAATTAGGTCCTGGGCGCATTGCACCAATAAGCAGGGCGCTTGCAGATAAGCCAGATCTTGCCGGTTATCCGACAGAAACGTAACGCGGGCAAATTGTTTGGCGATGGCAGGGTCGTTCTGACAGAAGCTATGCGCCAGCTCAGCCGCCAGCGACGGCTGGTCGGGATTGCCCATCAGGAACGGAGCAAAAGAATCGGCCCAGCCTACGAAATCCTTTTCCATATACGCCAGCATTGCCTCCACATCAGCTCGATCAAAACCACCGTAATAATTTGTTTGGTTGAGGTAGCAGGGAGAAGGGCACAGCAGTAATAGCTGCTGAAACCGAGTAGGTTCCTGAATGGCCGCGAGCATCCCAATCATAGCGCCCACCGAGTGGCCAACCAAGGTGACATCAGTTAATTTCAGCTCCCGGCAAATGGCAAGCACGTCTTGCGCATACCCGTCCAGCGACGCATACTTTTTAGGGTCGTAGGCCGAGGCGTCAGACAAACCCGCGCCTACGTGGTCGAAGAGCACTAGTTGATATTGCTTGGAAAGAGCAGGAAGAAGGTAGCGCCAGATACTTTGGTCACAGCCGAAGCCATTCACAAAGAGAAGCGTTTGCTGCCCCTGGCCTACTACGTGGACGTTGTTCTGTTTGAGCGCATTCATTGTTAATACGGTAACTAGCAACTTTTAAATTATACTTAAAATCCTGTATAATATCAAATACTGTCAAAATAGGACGCATTATGCCGCGTAATTCCTTTTTGGTTACCATTCAACTTGTAACGAACCAAAATGAGACTTTTTTTGAGCTGCCTGAACTAGCATTCAGGGAA
The DNA here is from genome assembly GCF_964242765.1 of uncultured Hymenobacter sp. Taxonomy (NCBI): domain Bacteria; kingdom Pseudomonadati; phylum Bacteroidota; class Cytophagia; order Cytophagales; family Hymenobacteraceae; genus Hymenobacter; species uncultured Hymenobacter sp. The sequence goes on along the minus strand of NZ_CAXTBM010000102.1, from coordinate 2,687 downwards.
TGAGGGCCATCTAGTACCGTTCCAAGAGCTAAAGTTGCGTTTTTCAACGTGCTTTAGGTAGGCTGTAGGCTGTGCCTGCTTGTGGCTTAGCGCGTTAGGCGGTATATCATCAGGGCGGCGCGCTGCACAAGCAGCGGAAATTCCTTGGTGTTAAGCGTTTCGCCGGGAGCGTGGGCGCCTTTGCCCGAAGCACCTAGACCATCAAGGCAATCCAGGTACTGCGCTACCAGCGACACGTCACCGGCGCCGCGCGAGCCGGGGTCGCCGGCGGTTACGGCTCCGAAGCCCAAATCGCGGCTCACTTGGTCGGCGAGGGCAGCGAGCTTCTGGTTGCCGGGCGTGGGCGGCATACCGGGTAGGTTATCGGTGAACAAGATTTCGGCGCGGGTGTTCGTTAAGTTACGCGCCACGATTTCGCGCATTTTGGTGCGGGCATCTTCTTTTTGCTTTTCGGTAAGGAAGCGCAGGTCGCCGGCCACATTTACTTCCGGCGAAATAATGTTGGTTTTGCCGGCGACTTCGCCGTGCGCTTTGGCGGCTTCATACTTCACCTCCGAGCCCCCAACTATCAACCCCGGATTGAAAGTCAGGTACTGCTCTTCACTCAGCTTCTCCCGAAACTCATTCAGAATGCGGGCCGCCTCGAAAATAGCGCCGTAGCCCACATTGGGCTTGAAAATGGTAGACGAGTGGCCCGCTTGTCCATAGGTTTTGAGTTGCCAGCTACTAGAACCACGGCGTGCCGTAGCCACCGAGTGCAGTCCCGCCGCTCCTTCAAACGCCAGCGCGACCTCCGATTCTTTGGCTTTGGCAATGAAGTCGGCGCGGCTGGCTTCGCCCTCGCCTTTGCGTTCCTCGTCGCCGGTGAAGTAGGCCGTAATGGTGGTGTTATCGAGCAGGCCGTTTTGCTGCAAGGCCTGCAAGGCAGCTAATATCACCACGTCGCCCCCTTTCATATCGTTGACGCCTTGCCCGGTGGCCGTCGTGTCGTTGAGCTGCGTGTACTTGGTGAAGGGCATATCCAGCTCGAACACGGTATCGAGGTGCCCAATAAGGAAGAGCTTTTTGCCTTTCTTGCCTTTGCGCTGCGCCACCAAATGGCCCGCGCGCTGCATGGCCGGGGGCATGGCTACCCATTCGGTTTTAAAGCCAATAGCGTCAAATTCTTTTCGGAAAATGTCACCCACTTCGCGTACGCCTTTCTGGTTCAGGGTGCCGCTGTTGATGTTCACTACCTGCATCAGCAGCTTCTCGCTCTGCGGCATATTTTGCTTTACCGAAGCGAGTATTTTTTGCTCAGTGGGCGTAAGCTTTTGGGCATTGACAGTGAAGGCGCACAGTAGCGCGTACGCAAGAACAAGTTGTTTTCTCATGAGGTAGGGTAGCTTTTCAAGAGGAACATACTAGAAATTGTTGTTTGCTGCTACTATGCAGTCAAGAGAAGCGCCGATAAGTAAAGGAAGGTGTGGTGCTTCAAGCTCAAATGCAGTGAGCAAGGACCGAGCGCTGAGCTCATAAAAAAAGGAGGTTGAGCCTATCAACCTCCTTTCTTAAGCACTACGGCATTAGCAGCTAATCAAGAACATCCCAGAATATCTTGGACGTAAATTGATTGATGTCGGCGGGAATATTTCCTGCGTTGGTACTAATCTCGGTCTGTGGATATAGCAGCCGAACCGGCAGCTTATCAGCCCGCGGAGAGCTAGATTGCAGCGACGCCGGAAACTTTGGGAAAGCGGTTCTTCTGTATTCGTTCCAAGCCTCAATCGCCGTTACCGAGTTCATGGCCAGATATTTCTGGTAGATAATTTTATCAACCTTGTCGGGCCGGCTGGAAGGCAAGTCCCAGTTTACCTGCGGATTGGTAAGGTTGGCGGCTAGATACTTGGTGTAATCCGGGACGGCATTAGCAGAAACGTTGTTGGTTGAGGAAGCTTGGCTGGGAGCCGGAGCATAGAAGTAGACGAACGAAGCCCGAATGCCATTGTTGAAGTCTGTTTTTGCTGCTGCGTCGCCTCCTGCCAGAAAGCCTCTTGCTTTAGCTTCGGCCTGAAGGAAGTAGCTCTCCGCCGCTAAGAGCAGCGGCGTAGGCGCATCGAAACCTTTCAGAATACCGCCATTGTCTTTCCAGCGGGATATTTGGGTGCTGCCCGGCAGCGGGTTCGGGTCGCCTAACACCACTCCTTTGTAAGTGCCGTTGAAGCTGCCAGCCGTAGCCAAAACATAAAGCTGTGCTACCCGCGGATCATTGTTCTTGGCGTATTGATCGATAACGTACTGCGTGCCAGCCTGCCAGTTACGGTTGGCTGCTTGCGCACCCGCTGCATTGGCCCGGTACATGTTCCAGAAAGGATTTTGCTTGCCGGTGGTCTGCAAATAACCGGGCTGCACCTGCACATCAACCGTCACGAAGCCATCAGGCGCCGACTGAAGCTTGGTCATCTCTGCCCGCACGTAAGCATCCAAAGACGGCACGAAGGATTGCCGAAGTAAGATCCGAAGCTTGAGCGTATTGGCAAATTGAACCCACCGGGTCATGTTGCCAGCAAACACAATGTCCTCGGCGCCCACGGCGGGGGAGCCAGTCCCAGCTTTGATGGCAACCACGGCCTCGTCTAGTTTCACCGCAAGGTCCTTGTAGATATCTTCGGCCTTATCGTATTGCGGGGCAAGAAGAGGCGTAGCTG
>NZ_CAXTBM010000101.1:0-13863 GCF_964242765.1 uncultured Hymenobacter sp. | reverse complement strand
GGCCAAGCTACGGCTACTTTTACTTGGCTACCCGTCTGCGGCCCCGCTACGGCCGGCGACAGCGGCCTGGTCGTGCATTTCACACTCGCGCAAAGTGCCTTGTGCAAAACACAAACGCTGACGCGCACTATCCGCTTTCAGGTTGCCCGGCCTAATGACTCGCTGGGCTTCCGCCCCCCCAACATCATCACGCCCAACGGCGACGGTCTCAACGAAGCCTTTACCCTGGACCAAGCCTTACCGCCCGATTTCTGCGACAGGCAGTTTGCCGGCGTCCGTATTTTCTCGCGCTGGGGCAATATGGTATATCAGTCGCCGACGCGCAGCTTCCGCTGGCCTGGGGCCGGGGTCGGGGGAGTTTATTACTACCTCGTCACCTTCACCGACGGGCGGCGCTTCAAGGGCTGGGTGGAGGTAATGCTATAAAGCAGAACCACTTCCCAGCCAGCGGATGCCCGCTCAGCGGCGCCAAATTAGAATCGTTTTTCCAATCACTCTTTTCAATTTTCACTTCCCTAATTCAACTCCATTTTTATGAAGCGTTTCTCTTCCCGCCGCGTGGCTTTCACTACACTGGCCTCTTTTAGCTTAGCTGCCAGCACTCTGCTCACCGGCTGCTTTGAAAAAGACACCGAAAATGGTGATTGCACCAGCCCCACTGGCGGCACCTGCACCATCGCTGCTACGGTGGTAGACCTCAGCGCTACAACCGGCTGCGGCTTGGCTTTGCAACTGGCCGACAACACGTACCTCGTTCCCACCGGCTCGACCTGGACTGATTACCATGCCACGGCTGGCAATAAAGTGCTGGTAGGCTACACCCCGAAAAAGAGGGGCGCTAGGCAGACCACCTGCCCCGCCGGTCCGCTCGTTGAGTTAGGGTGCATCAGTGTGAACACCACCACGACCACGGGGGCTTTTTAATTAACCGTCAGCCAATCTGATAAGAAGGTCCGGCGAGTTGCCAGACCTTCTTATCAGATTGGCTGGGTTGCCCCTCGTATCGTACTACTTGGTATGGGGCGAGCCGCTGATTTCCCTTGTTAGCTTATCTTAAGCTTCCCTTCAAAAGCGCACTCCCAGTTGCACTCCAGGCCAAAGACGCACTAGGGACTGCTCGCCACCTGAGTTGAGCCAGAGCCACTGGTCCTGGCCCACGGCCCAACGGGAGCGTCCCCGTTCCCGATGGGCTGTGGCTAGGTTGAGGGTAGGTCCTCCCACAAGTTGCCAGCGCCCACCTTGCTTGAGCTGCCAAGCCAATGCGGGCCGCAACTGCGTTAGTTGGCCCCGCGAAGGCTCTTTATCCCCAGTGCCGGCCAGAAACCACTGCATTAGGTCGAGGCTGGGCGTGAAGCGGCCCCAGGGCTGGCCCGAAGTGCCCACGCCCACTCCCCCAGCCCAGCCTAACTGGCGGTCAAACCGGTCGGCAGCAACCGCTAGCACCAGGTATAGGCGTGGGATGCCCACCTTGAAGGCCACGTTTAGCGGCAAGCTTTCGCTAACCCATGCCTCGCCGTGCAGGTAGCTGCGGCGCAGCAGACCATTGCGCGCAAGGAGTTTTCGAGCGGCAGAGTCAGCTTTTTGGTTTAGTCCTACTAAAGGGTTACGCTCCGAGGCCCACCCCGCCAGCGCCGGAACGGACCGTGGCGGCCCGCCGGGTGTCAGATCAGTCTTGAGCGGAACAAGTAATGAAGGCAGTGAGGCCAGTGAAACCTTGGTTTGGGCAGACCAAACTTGCGGCTGTTTAGAGCTAGAAGTTGGGGAAGATGACGAGACGGAGAACCTTCCCGGAGAAACGTCAGGTTCGGGCTTTATCGGGCGCGTCTGGCTTCGGCTACGACGCGGCAAGACGATTAGTGCCGTTTTACTGCTCGGCTTGGCAGTGGAGGAAGGGCGTAGAGGCCGAGTAGTAGGCGTTGATGGGTTGGCTAAAGCCGTTTGAGGCTGAGTGGTCCGGTTGGCGCCCATATTGTTAGGCAAGGAGCGCCCAGCTGAAAAGCCGCTGCTAGCATCCTCTTTTCGGCTTCGCTTTGCGGAGTTTAAAACTCTAGCCTCCCCGCCCCCAGACGCTGAGGCAAGCCTGCCAGCCGGACCACTGCCTAGAGCACCCTTTTTAGCTATTTCTCTCTCCCGCGCAGTTGTTACCAGAACGGAAGAAGCGGGTAAGGGAGGCGGTTGAGCTAGCGACATGGGCCGGCCATTCACGGCCGCAACTCCTACCGGCGCCGCGACGTGATTAGGCCACAAAACCAATTGCCCGTTAAGCAAGCCATACGATAAATGCTTGTCAGCCAGCACCTCCCGTAGCACCACGCCCAACGGCCGGGCCGGACCGGACCGCAGGAAGCACTGGTGCGTCACCGGCACCAAGGAACTGCTGTAGCTGAAGGGCAGCCCACCTTGCCGCGACAACTCGGCCAGCACCTCCCCCAACGGGCGGGCGCCAGGGGTAGGCCGCACGAGGTGCGCCAACGCCGGGCTGCCTACCTGGCCCCACCCCCATCCAACAGGCAGAAAATACACTAGCAGCACCGCTAGTATCCCTGGCCACATCCGTCGGCAATTGCAGGCGGGCGCCCCTAATTTTTTCATCGGTGGCGCGGGCGCGAGGCCGGCGCCGCTGCCGGGGTCTGGGGCGCCGGGGTACAGCCCGGACCTTGCAGTTGGTAGCCGCCTTTCCCATCGGGTGTGAGGCGGCTGGCCGTAGCCGCCGCCAGCACGGCCAGCACCTGGGCTGGCTGCGGGTGGGGAAAAGTCCCGGTGAAGCGGCACTGTCCCAGGGCGGAATTGCTCAGCTCGACGCTCGTGCCAAACGTAGCCCGTAGGGTGCGAGTCACTTGCGCCACCGGCACATCAGCAAAATGCAGGGTATCGGTTTGCCAGGCCCGGAAATTAGGATCGGCGGCCGGGCTTCTTTGCAGGCGGGCCGCAATGCGGCCGGGTGCATCCGCGGCGTGTAGGGCCGCACGGGTGCCAGCCGTAAGTTCTACGCTGTCCGGGGTGGCCTCGTGCGCCAGCCACACCCGGCCGTGGGTCACACTGACTTCCACCGAGTCTTCAGCCGCGTAGGCTCGCACGTTGAAGGCCGTACCCGTTACCCGCACGCGGGCGGTGGTCGTGCTCACTACAAACGGTCGGTCTGGGTTGGGGCTTACCTGGAAATAAGCTTCGCCCGTGAGCTGCACGGCCCGCAGCCCCCGGGCGGATTTAGGCTCAACGCCCACGTAGCGAAGCCGGGAATGCGCGTTAAGCCAGACCGTGCTGCCATCAGGCAGTTGCACCTGCTGGCGGCCGGCGGCACTGGCATAAGTCAGCACCACCGGCTGTGACTTGAACAGCCCCGAATTTGCCAAGACGAAGCCCGACCCCAACAGCAGCGCCAGCCCTGCCGCCAGCTGCCAGCGCCGGGCGGCTCGCCGTTGCAAACGCCACAGAGGACGCACAATCGGTGCGGCGGAAACCGGAGCAGCAGGGCTGGGGCTGCTGTTGGGGGCGGGCGAGATTAGTGGCGCCGGGGCAATCAACGGCCGGAAACGCTGCCAAGCGGCCTCCACCTGGGCCGGGGAAAATAGCACGGGCGCCGCGGCAACCTCGCCGGCCCGTTCCCAGGCGCGGGTAACCGTGGTCAGGATTTTTAAATGGGAAGGGTCAGCTTGCACCCAGACACGCAAGGCTGCCCGTTCGCTCGCCGTCGCCTCGGTGGCCAGGTGGCGGGCCAGCAGCGCCCAGGGGGCATCGTCCGGATCGGGGTAAGTATGCGTCATAGGGAGGAAGGCGACGAGAAACCGCTCGCCCTAAATATAGGATACGCGAGGTCCCCGCTCCCCCCTCTCGCCGCGCAAAATAAGTGGCGGGCCGGTCTAGCCGCCAAGCCCCGGCACTTTTTCCGGTCGCTGGTGGCAAGTGAGAGGCCAGACCGGTTGCACCGCAGTAAAGCAGGAGCCAGTACAGGTTTTTCAACACCCAGGCGAGCTCACGGCGTAGGATACGCAACGCCTTGCCCATGCGCTTTTCCACCGTTTTAAGAGGAATTTCCAGGGCATCCGCTATCTGCTGATAGCTCAGTTCCTCGTAGCGGCTTAGCTCGAACACGACTCGACACGGGGGCGGGAGTTGGGCGAGAGCCGCCGCCACGGCTGCGGCCGTTTCGACAGCGTGCAAATCAGTTAAAGCATCGGGGGCAATTGGCGTAGTGGCGGGGGGGGGAGCTTCGTCCCAAGTCACTTGGCGCTGGGCCCGCTGCTGATAGCGCAGGGCCGCATTGAGGGCCATGCGGGTGAGGTAAGCCCGGTACGAATCAATTGCTGGCAAGGAATCAAGCCCTTGCCAGAGTCGCAAGAATACGTCCTGCAAAATGTCTTCCACCACTTCCAGGTCGGGCACTACGCGGTACACCACGGTGCCGAGCGGATCGTAAAAGGTTTTGAAGAGCTGCTCGATGAAAGCGGCCGGGTCCGTCTGGCGCAAAAGCGTTAGGCGGGCATTCAGCGTAGCGTCATCGAAAACGGCCATTAGGTAAGGTTAGGGACGGCCGGGAACTGGTTTAATGAAGCCGCATGAAAGATGAGAGGGAGTTCGCGCTTGACTTACTCCCGCTTTGTTGCGAGCGGATTCGGTTGCCAGCGGCACCAGAAGCAAGATAGGCTAAAGAGAATATCGGCCTGGTTGCAGGTAGAAACAAGTCTCTGTAACCACCGAACAGGAAACAGGTAGGCACTAGATGCCAGGCTCACTCAAAATAGCGCCATTGCTTGCTTGAAGGGCAACACCGTCAGGGAGGACTCCCGAACCTGACGGTGCTAACGCTCAAGCTGATGGCAAAGCGCGCATTTAAAGGGTGAAACATGGCAGATCATAGGAGTATCAAGTCAGAACTAAATTGCTAGAGAAGCCCAATTGAGTGAAGGGAATTGCGGTGCTCGAATGTCGTAACAAAAGGAGAAACGCGTGAAAACAACCGACCAATCGCCTTAAATCACCGACGAGACTGGTTACGACGCGTAAGCATTACTTCGCCTACCGGCCCTCGACCAAGCGCAAGCTCGTGAGACCAACTCGGGCTTTTGCTTCCGATAGCCGCCAGCAGATGCCGGATTCAAAAGCAGATGCCGTGGCTGATCAAATTTTCCACTACCCTCCTCTGGGGGCCAGCGGGTAGGCCTGCGTTGCGGCTCGTTTCGTGTCCCCAACTGGCCCGCCAAAGCGCTAATGGCTTTTGTAACTGGCCGGGAGTACTGGAATTGGTATGACAGGCTGGTTTTGTGGTTTTGAAGGAGCACACAGCGGAAATGCTTCACTTAGAAGCAAAGCACTGAAGTTTTTTACACCATGTACCTACCACAACCGATGCCGGCTCCCTATCGCAAACGGTTGCATATTTTATCATTCAACTGGATGTTTACCAAGCTATTATGGTCGTGCTGGAAGGAATATCTTCACTCCCAGAGGTCGGCTTAGCTGCTCTCGACACGCCGTTTTCATTTCCCCACCACAAACCATTCTGTTATGCCTGGACATAGACTTCGCTTTCTATTGTTTCCTTTTTCCTTGTTTTCCTTCGCCTTACAGGCGCAGAACGCACCCGTGCCCCAGCAGGCAGAAACCGGTACGCTCGGCACCGACTGGACCAGCCCGACCCAGGCCGGGGTGCAGTACGTGACGGTAGTGCCCACCGCAACCATCAACGCCCAGAATCCGGGCACAGCGGCCCGCATTATTACGTATTCCGTCACGTTTCCCGGCCCCGGCAGCTACGACCTGTACGCCCGCATTCGGGTGGGCACTGGCGCGGCTAACGACGACAGTTTCTACTACGGCAATGGTTTCGGCACCAAATCCGCCACCGACGACACCAACTGGATTACCGTTAACCAGCTCAATAGCGTGGGCTACACCAGCGCCAACGAGGTGGTGGGCAATGCTGGCGGAGGCCAACAGCAGGTGTGGAAGTGGATAGACCTCTCGACTTTCAACGGCGGCGAGGCTCCTGTAGCTTTCACCGTGACGGCGGGCAACCTCACCCAAACCTTCCAGATTGGGGCTCGCGAAGATGGCCTCGATATCGACAAGTTTGTGTTTGGTACCACTGGGCTGTATTTCACCGTGGCCAACCTAGATGCCGGGGCGCAGGGCTCCACCACACCGCCCACCGTATTCACGCCCACCGGGCCGCCCATGGCCACCGGCAAAGCGAAGTTTTTAGGCGGGGTGCATAGCATTCCGCAGAAGCCTTTTTTCAACAACTACTTCAACCAGGTTACGCCCGAGAATGCCGGCAAGTGGGGCAGCGTAGAAAGCACCCGCAACGTAATGAACTGGGCCGAACTGGATTCGGCCTACGCCTTGGCGCAAACGAAAGGGTATCCGTTCAAGATGCACACCCTGATTTGGGGACAGCAACAGCCTATTTGGATAGAAAACCTGCCGGCTGCTGAACAGCTCATGGAAATCAATGAATGGTTTGCGGCCGTAGCAGTCCGCTACCCCAACATCACGCAGATCGAGGTGGTCAATGAGCCCACCAACGACCTGCCCCTCAACGGCTCGACCGGCAACAACGGCCCTAACACCCCGGGCAGCGGCGCCGGCAACTACTACAATGCGTTGGGGGGCGCGGGCACCACCGGCTGGGATTGGGTGATTAAGTCGTTTGAGTTGGCCCGCCAATATTTCCCGAATGCGCAGTTGATGCTCAACGACTACAGCGTGATAAACACCACGTTTAACGTGCAGCGCTACCTTGGCATCGTTAACTTACTGGTGGCCCGCAACTTGGTTGATGGTGTTGGTATTCAGGGTCACGCTTTTTCCACCCGCGGCGTGCCCGCCACTACACTGGCTACCAACCTGAGCGTACTCGCTACGGCCGGCAAGCCTCTCTACATCACGGAACTGGACATCGACGGCGTGAACTCAGCCACCCCGCCGCAGTTGGATGACGCCATTCAGCTAGCCGAATACCAACGCATTTTTCCAACCCTGTGGGAGCATCCGGCCGTGCGGGGCATCACGCTGTGGGGTTACCGGCCCGGCCACTGGCGCACCGCGCAGGGAGCCTACTTGGCCAACGGCGACAACACCGAACGTAGCGCGCTGGTGTGGCTGAAGAACTACGTGCGCACCACCGTGCTGAGCACCAAAGCCAACCAGAATGCCGCGCTTACCCTCTCCCCTAACCCCACTGCCAACGGCCGCTTCGTGCTGCAAGGGCTGGAAAAAGCGCAGACCATCCGAGTACTCGATTTAAGTGGCCGCTTGGTAAAAGAAATTAAAGGAGTTAACCAGGCCACAGCCGAAGTAGCCCTGCAAGTGTCGCCCGGTTTGTACGTGGTACAAGTCGTTGATACTTTTGGTGTGACGTCCCGCAAACTGATAGTGGAGTAGTTCGCATAGCTGTATTGCCAAACAAGAAGGGCCGCGTCATCTGACGCGGCCCTTCTTGTTTTTTGTGCTTTTGTGTGGCTCTGAATCGTGATGCATCCACCGCATTTACATCCGTGTCGTCGTACAGCAAACCCTGGAAGCAGAAGTGACACGCTTCTGCTTCCAGGGTTTGCTGCTGCCAGTTGGCGTGCACGTCTTCATTGGCTTATCCCGCGCCCACACAGATTGAACGACTTGTTAAGCGCTCCTTGCGCCTTCCTAACCTCGACGCTTACCAGGCGGTTAGGCGGTTGCGCTTGCTGCGCCTGCGCTACCGATGCAGGTAGCAGTGTCTCAAAATTGAGTAAATAATAGGCACAAACAAGAGTAGAAAAGCCCGCGTCAGCAGGTGGCTTTATACCCGTCATCCTGCGTAAGCGAAGAACCTTGTTGCGCAAGAACGAGTCGTTTCAACGATTTTTCGCTCTTGCGCAGCAAGGTTCTTCGCTCACGCAGGATGAGAGGCGTTGTTGGAAGCACCGACCAGTTCTAGCGCTGGCCTACGCTACCTTTCACTTCTTTAGGCGTTTTCGAAATGCCCGATGCGCTTTCCGGCGGACCCAGGTAGCTCGGCTTCACGCCGCCCAGGTCTACTACCAGCTTTTCCAGCACCACGCCGGGGTCGACGCGCCAAAACTTAAGCACATGCTCGCCGGGCTTGGCCAGCGTGTGCTTCGACTCCTTAATAACGATGTTTTCGGCCACCGCTTTTTCCCAAGGCTTGTTGCCATTATCGGCTACCATACCCATGTGCAGATTGATGATTTGCGGCGCCTCATCGTCGAACGACACGGCATAGCGTAAGCCCTCACCACCGACGAAATTCAACGTGGGCGCGAGGTAAGCCTGCACGGTCACGGGGCCGGTGCTGGTGAGCTGCACGCGGTACTCCAGGTGCGGCGTATTAGCGGCGGGCATCTGGGCGGGCACAGTGGTCGGGAGCGTGGTGACGGCCGACAGCGTGCGGCCCAGGTTCGGAACGGTCTGCCATTTCACTGCACCGCCGTTCACGGCTTTGCTGTAGTGCTCAGCTTCAATACTCACGTAGCCATCCGCCTCCACAAAACCAGCGCCAGCGGCCACTTTCGGTTGCGGCTTTGGTGCTGGAGCGGCCGGGTTAGCCGGCGCAGCAGCGGTGGACTGAGTGATAGTTTGCACGGCGGGCATGGCATTTTTTGCGGGCTGTTGCCAATAGGTGTAGCCGATGTGGGTTTGGTCCATCATGTGGTTCCACTTGCCCCCGGTCACAGCGTGGTAGCGGTTTGTAATTTCCGCGTCCTTGGCGTACAGCGCTTTGGCTTTCTCGGCTAGTTCGTTGGTAGTAGCTAGGCCTTTTTTGGCTGCTTCCTGGTTCTGCGCAACGGTGTAATACAGCTCGTTGAGGTTGGCGCAGGCTTGCACGGGATGCAGCACCAGCTGATAGTAGGCGTCGCGGTACTCGGCCGACAGTTGCTGATTGATGGCTTCGGCTTGGGTTAGGAGTTGGCTGTAGTCGGCCACCACGGTTTCCCATTCGCGGTAGTTGGTTAGGCTATAGGTGTTCTGATCGAGCAGTTCGGGCTTGCGGCGGGCGTTGTATTTGGCGTACTTGGCCAGGATATCGGCAATGCCGGCGGCGTGTTTAGCACCGAATTGCTTGGCGGCCCACTCGCGGCTATAATCGTCAACTTGATTGGCACCGATTTTATCGGGGTTCCAGGCGTAGTCGAGGAAGAAGCTAATCGGGAATTCCATGGGCTTCAAGTCGCCCACATTCACTATCCAGATGTTGTTTGCGCCGTACTCGTAGGCCAGGTGCATCTGCTCCCAGATGCGCGGCAGCGGGTTCGTGTTCAGCCACTTATAGTTGCGCGGGCCGCCCACGTAATCGTAGTGGTAGTAGATGCCGTAGCCGCCTTGGCGCGGCTTCTCGCCGGGCTTGGGCAGCTTGCGAATGTTGCCCCAGTTATCGTCACAAAGCAGCAGCGTTACATCGTCGGGGACGCGCATGCCTTTGTCGTAGTAGTCCTGCACTTCCTTGTAGAGGGCCCAAAGCTGGGGCGTTTGCTCGGCGGGCTTGCCGGTTTCTTCGGCAATAATCTTGCGCTGGTCGGCCACAATGCGCTCCAGTAGGGCAATATTGCTTTCCTGACTCATAGGCTCGTCGCCGTCGCCGCGCATACCGATGCTCACGATGTTCTCTCGGGTGCCCATGCGCTTCATGCCGCCACGCCAAAACTCCTGCAAAGCCGCCGCGTTGGTTTGGTAGTTCCAGGCGCCTTTGCCGGCGTGCTTCCATTCCTCGTGGGCCCGCGTGAGCGGCTCGTGGTGCGAGGTGCCCATCACAATGCCGTACTCATCGGCCAGCACCGGGTTTTGCGGGTCGTCCACGTTGAACATGTTGCCCCACATGGCGGGCCACAGGTAATTGCCTTTCAGGCGCAGAATCAACTCGAACATGTGCGTGTACATCTTGGAGTTGACGCCGCCAAATTTTTCCTTCGACCAGTTTTGCAGCGCCGGCGCTTCGTCGTTGATGAAAATGCCGCGGTATTTCACCTTCGGCGTGCCCTGCGAATGACGGCCCGGCGCTACGTACAAGGCCGTTTGCGGCTTGGTCGGCACATCAGCCCACCAGTACCACGGCGACACGCCCATCTGCTGCGACAAATCGTAGATGCCGAAGATGGTGCCGCGCTTGTCGCTGCCGGCAATTACCAGGGCGCGTTCTACGCCGGCCATCGGCTGTTCTACCACTTGCAGCACGAAGGTTTCCCACTTCCCCGCCACCTGCGACACGTCTAGCTTCTTGCGTTGAATCAGCCCGTCAATCAGTGGGCTTTTGCCAATGGTGCCGATCAGTACCACTTCCTTGCCCGCAGGAGCCTTGTCGGTGGTGAGAGTGGGCGTGATTTTGGTGACGCGGTTGATGTCGGCCTGCAAGTCTTTGGCGGCGCGCAGCACGCCCGGCCAATCAGTACTGCTGGCGTACAGAGCCGCTGCTTTGCCGGAGGCCGCCAGCGGGAAGCCGCTTTTTCCTTTTTCAGTTGACACGTAGGTGTCAGCAGGTTTCGCGGCTGGCGTTTGGGCCGGCGCTACGAATGTAGACAGTGACAGTGTGAGCAGCAGCACCCAAGAACGGCGGATACTGGCGGTATTGAAAGGCAGGGTTTTCATTGGCATTAAGTGAAAAGGCGCGGCAATGCAGGAGCATCAGATGCTAGAGCTAGAGAGCTAGTTCCCTCCTTATCTGAGGGGAACTAGCTCTCTAGCTCTAAAACTTCACCACCTCCCAGTAAGCTTTTTTAGGCTTCTGGTTTTGGTCGAAGAGCAGGGGGTAGTTTTTGCGGCCGGCTACGGGGTAGGTATCCAGCCAGGTATACTTGTCGGAGATGTTCCAGAAAGTGACGCCGGTCAGCACATTTTTGTAGTCGCGAAACACCCGGAAGAACATTTTGTACTGCTCGGTCTGCTTCTGCTCTAGCTCGGGCGTGTAGGCGTCGGATTCGCCGGGGCGCTTTTCGCGGCGGTCTTTCTCCCACGGATAGATGGACACGTCGAGTTCGGTAATCTGCACCTTCAGTCCCAACGACGAATACTGCTCGATGGCCTTGCGCAGCTCGGCTTCCGTGGGCTCCTGCAACGACCAGTGCCCTTGCAGCCCAACGGCATCAATCGGCACGTTGGCGTCTTTCAGCTTCTTGAGCAGCTTGTACACCCGCTCGCGCTTTTCGGGGCGCTCGGTGTTGTAGTCGTTGTAGAACAGCACCGCTTTAGGGTCGGCCGCGTGAGCGTATTCGAAGGCTTTGGCAATGAAGTCTTCGCCGCAGATCTGGTACCACTCCGAGTTGCGCAGAAACTCCTGCGGGTTGTCGGAAATGGCTTCGTTGACTACGTCCCAGGCGTAAATCTTGCCTTTGTAGCGCTTCACCACCGTATCAATGTGGTCTTTGAGACGCTTAAGCAACACTTCTTTGGACACCTGCTTGCCGGCCGCGTCCTTGAACAGCCACTTGGGCGTCTGCTCGTGCCAGAGCAGGTTGTGGCCGCGCACCCGCAGCTTGTTGTCTTGCGCGAACTGCACTATTTCGTCGGAATCCCGCCAGAAGTAGCGGTTTTCCTCGGGGTGGATGGGGCCCATCTTCATGGCATTCTCGGGCGTGATGCTGTTGAACTGTTGCTTGATCAGCTCCCCATCCGCCCCCTTTAGTCCCTGCGGCGACACGGCCACGCCCACCAGGAAATAATCTTTGTAGTAATCTTTCAAGCCTTTTTCAGGCGCTGGGCTTTCGCTGCTGCAAACAGTGAACCCCGCCAGCAGCAAGCCAACAGTGGCAAGCCGGCGCCAGGAAGCAGTAGTAGTCATGATCAAGTAGAGGTTGGTTGCCTGTCACGCTTCAATTAGCTTCCGCTGGTTGAAGCGTGACAGGCAGGTTGGTTGCTGTTTAATGCCCTGCCCTTTTCACCTACCCACAGACCACTGCGGTAGTGCCTGGGCAAATGCAGCGCCCCGTGAATGAGGCTACCAATACACGGTGTAGAGCGTGGTGAGCAAGCCGAGAATAACCATCGTACCGATAGCAAAGCCACGGGTGGTTTTAAACATGCTGCGGTCCACTTCCAGGCCATTGGTTTTCACGCCCCGGCTGGTTTCGTAGAGGCTGATGACCACCATCATGGCAATGCAAATCACGAACACGAAGCCCATACGGTCGAGGAAAGGTATCTCGTAGACCCCCGCCGCGTTGCGCACGGCAAAGCCCAAGGGTGCCAGAAACGAGAGGTCCATCAGGTTAGGCAAAAACTTGAACAGTACCGAGAGCAGGAACCCGCCGATGGTAGCAAAAAGCGCGGCCGTGGAAGTGGTTTTCTTCCAGAAAAAGCCGAGGATGAACATGGCAAAGATGCCCGGCGATACAAACCCCGTATACTCCTGGATATACTGAAAGCCGCCCTTCTTATCGATGCCCAAGTGGGGCGCAATCAGCACGCCCAGCAGCATGGCCACCACCACTGCAATCTTGCCCACCGCAACCAGTTTTTTCTCGGAGGCCGCCGGGTTGAAGACTTTTTGGTAGATGTCGAGCGTGAAGATGGTAGCAATACTGTTGGCCTTCCCCGCCAGCGACGCTACTACGGCGGCCGTTAGGGCGGCAAACGAGAGCCCCTTCAAACCCACGGGCAGAATGTTGAGCAGCACTGGGTAGGCCCGGTCCGGGTTCAACTCCCCGTCCTGTAGCATCTCGGTGCTGAATACGTCGGTTTGGTAGAGCACAAAAGCCGCGATGCCAGGCAGCACCACAATCACGGGCATGAGCAGCTTCAGGAAAGCCGCGAAGAGCAGGCCACTGCGTGCCGTGGGCAAGTCGGCCCCGAGGGCGCGCTGCGTGATGTACTGGTTGCAGCCCCAGTAGTTGAGGTTCACAATCCACATGCCACCGAGCAAGACGGTGAGGCCGGGCAGGTCGATGTAGTTGGGATTGTCGCGGTGGAAGATCATCTGGAAATGGTCGCCCGCTTGTTCGGTCATCAACCGGAAGCCGGCAAATACACCCGTCTCGCCGTAGTGGTCGGCCACCAGGTTCAGGGCCAGATAGGTGGTCGCTAAGCCCCCCAGAATCAGGAAGAACACCTGAATTACGTCGGTGAAGCCAATCACCTTCATGCCCCCGAGCGTGATGAGCACGGCGAAAAAAGCCAGCGCATAAAGACAGAAGTCGAGGTTGAGGCCGGCAATGCTGCTGATGGCAATAGCCCCAAGGTAGAGAATCGACGTCAGGTTGACCACGATGTAGAGCGCCAGCCAGAACACGGCCATAATCATGGCCACGGTACCGTTGTAGCGCTGGTGCAGAAACTGCGGCATGGTGGCAATCCGGTTTTTCAGATACACCGGAATGAAGAACACCGCCACAATCACGAGCGTGATGGCCGCCATCCACTCGTAAGTGGCAATGGCCAGGCCCATCTTGAAGCCCGAGCCGGACATGCCCACAAACTGTTCGGCCGAGATATTGGAGGCAATCAGCGAGGAGCCGATGGCCCACCACGTCAGCGAGCCTTCGGCCAGGAAATAATCTTTGGAATCGCCTTCTATCGTGCCATCGTGGCCGGTTTTGCGCCGGTATATCCAAATGCCATACCCCGAAACAATCAGGAAATAGATGAAAAAGACAACGTAATCGAGGGTGGCGAGTTGATGTTGCATGAGTACTAGTCGAGCCGCCCGAACGAGCGGCTAATGCGAGAAAAAAGCTGGAACGTCGCCCGCGGGCACCCCAGCAACTGGTTGCTATTTACTGCCCCGGCAACGAGCGACAAAACCTCCCCGACTGGCCTTTCTCCAGGTTCCCACTCCTTTCTCAAGACCAGCCGGGTTGGTTTTTAGCTGCTACTAGATATACTGATTGATAATGGCTTCGAGCCACTCCTGCTTGCCGCTGCGCTGCACCGGCTCGCCCG